>CACYXH010000027.1 GCA_902778245.1 uncultured Lachnospiraceae bacterium
TTTTTAGGATAAGGCTATCGTAAAAGAAAAAATCCGCCGATGCAACGGCGGAATGAAAAAACAAGAAAGGCTTCACGCGTAAGCGTGATTTGGTTCAAAGGAAGAAGAACTGAAAGCGCTGCGGGTAAAAGAGGCAGAGATAAAAAAGCAGGAAAAAGAAAGGAAAGAACGAGAAAAAGAAAAGTGGTATGGGATATTAAAAAAAGAACTTGATCAGATGTTGAGGAAAGAACTTGGTGATGATTACCGAGAGTTCTTGGCAATTTCTGAACTTGTCAACCTTGTGAGAACCGGGATGTCGGCTGATGGAGAGAATATGGATACAGACAATGGAAAAAAGGAGATGGCTGCAGATGAAAATTGACGCAAATATGCGCGTTGTAAATAATGATACTCTTCTGGCTGTGGGAGATATTATTCTGGATGACAAATTTGTGATACATCAGGTCAAAGTTTTAAATTTGAAGGATGCTGATGGGAATAAAAAACCAGTTGTATGTATGCCCCGGAAAAAGACAAAAGATGGTTGGTCAAATGCAGTTGTGATCCATGATAAGAAACTGCAGGACGAAATCAATAAAAAAGTAGTGGAAAGCGTGATGTCCTCCCTGCAAAACGATATCGGATTTGAGGATCGCCAAATTGAGGCGAAGATCACGCTATACAACGGTTCCGGTAAATTACGTGCCTATGCAGATCTGGTGTATGAAGGATTGATTGAAATAAAAGGAATACAGATCAGAGAAGAGAAAGATGGGCTAAAAACTGTGTATCCATATAATATGTCGGATGACGATTTCCAAAGTCTGTTTGGGGCTACTACTGTGTTCGTAAAAGGAAAACTGGACCGGATCCTGATGGATGCATATAATGACGCGATTATAGCGCACAGGAAAGAACCGGAGAGGGGGATGTGCATATGAGTGAAGTGAATGATGCTGTGCAGGTTGTGATGGTAACAGGGAAAGGTGCGTATCTTCTGGGGAAACTCTCTTTTAAATCCGCACTCTTGATACTGAAACTGTTAAATACAATCTATATGGCGAAATGGAAAGGCAAGGCTTCTTTGCGGCGTTTTCGGCAGATAAAGGGAGATGACTATACCTTTATTAATATTGGAACAGAAGATAAGAGTAAATTAAAGGCAATAGAGAAAGAAATGAAAGCGCATGGCATCTTGTACGCAAAGCTGCCGGATCTGTGTGGCGGAGACGGTCAGACACAGTATGTCATATCACCTGCAGACGCGGCAAAATTCAAAGCCTTTCTCCTGGATCATACAAATGGAAAATACCGTGATATTAAGATGGGGCCGATTTCTCCGGAGGATTACGCGAAAACAGGTATTGATAAAAATGGAAAGGAAACTTCGGAGCTTAAGGGATTGATGGAATCGGCAGAAAAAGAAATGGAGCGATCCGGAGAAAACCGAAAAGAAAAAGAGGAGAAAATCACAATCGAAACGAAGCACGGGAAGATTACCGTGGATAAAGACCAGGTAGACAAAATTTCAGATTATGTCCCTAATTTTAAACTGCGCGAGGCAAAGGCAAAAGGGATCGGCGGATCATTGATCGAACAGGAACCGCTGAAAATGACTGAAAGATGGGGAATGTACCAAATGCCGGACGGCATTCACGCAGTGATAGTCCCAAAGTCAGACATTATAGATAGGGGAATTGATCCGGGAAGCGGTAAAAAGAAGGAAGCTGCGCTTGTGTATTACAATAAGAGTTATAGGGTAGTGAATCTAAAAGACCGCCAGCTGACGCCAATGAACGGAAACGAGGTTGACAAAGAAATGAAGCAGCCTGGCATTAAAGAGAGAAATCTTCAAGCTCAAGATTTGAAACGAAATAAAGGAAAGGTGCCAAAAGATTTTGTGAGAAGTGCTGGGCAGGTAAGGGGGTAGAATATGGATTATTTGAATAGAAGAAAGCCCAATCATGCTTTTTTTCTTCTTTTGGGCATACTTGCGTTGTATGTAGGATATTGTCTTGGGAATCTTTACGGTCAGGACGTTACTCTGGATACGATCGCAGATCTATTAAAGCAAGTGCTGCTCCATCCGTTGCCATTGCGAAAGACGCCATACACAATAAAAACGATGGGGGCTATGCTGGTTATCTGGGGATTGGCGTATATGTACTATGTAAGTTCCATAAGAAATTATATGCCGGGCAGGGAGTACGGATCGGCCAGGCTTGCGTCTCCAAAGGAACTAAACAAGTTCTTACAAGACAAGAATCCTCACAACAATAAAATAGTATCTGAGCATATCCGAATTAGCCTGGATACCAGGAAGACCGGGCTTAACAATAACATGATTATTATTGGCGGGTCCGGAGCCGGGAAAACTTTCTATATGGTGAAGCCAAATGGATTAAACCTGGAATCATCCTATCTTTTCTGTGATCCAAAGGGAGAACTAACCAGGGATATTGGCGCTTATCTGGAAATGGAGGGATACCATATTATTGTCTTGGATCTGATTGATATGGATTATTCGGATGGATATAATCCGTTCGCATACATACGATCTGACGAGGATATCATTAAGCTAATTACGAATCTAATTGCTAATACTACGCCAAAAGGAACCACACCAACAGATCCGTTTTGGGAAAAGGCGGAGGGAATGTATCTGCAGTCGCTGATGTATTATGTCTGGTATGAGTTTCCTAAGCAGGGAAGAACCCCAAACTTTCGTGGAGTTTTGGAACTGCTTAACAAAGCCAAAATACCGGAAGATGAAAATGAATTGTCTGATCTGGACAAAATCATGTACAGTCTTCCGGAAGATCACCTTGCGTTAATCACATACAAAAAAGTGAGAAGCGGAGCTGCAGATACCGTAAGGTCTATTATCATATCTGCAAATTCGCGACTGGCCTATCTGCAAAATCCCAAGATTCTGCGAATCCTGGATAGGGACGATATGAACATAGCGGCCATGGGTGAAGGGGTGTATGGAAATCCGGAAAGAAAGACAGCTCTTTTCTGCAGGATACCGGATAATGATAAATCCTACAATTTTATTGTCGGAATGCTCTATACTCAGATCTTCCAGGAATTGTACTATGTTGCAGACCGGAAACATGGCGGCAGGCTCCCTGTGCCGGTGGCGTTCTGGATGGATGAATTTGCCAACGTTGCTTTGCCGGATGGTTTTTGCGAGATTCTCTCTACGATGCGATCCCGTGAAATTTCCTGTAATATCATCATACAGAATCTTGCCCAGATCAAAGCCTTGTTTAAGGATTCTTGGGAAACAATTACCGGCAACTGCGATACTATGGTATATCTGGGCGGCAATGAGCAGAGTACCCACAAATATACCTCAGAAATGCTTGGGAAAATAACGATTGATAAAAAATCATCCGGAGAAACATTGGGAAGCCATGGATCCAGCAGCCGAAACTATGATGTTCTGGGACGTGATATGATGGATCCGGCAGAAGTGAGGAAAATCCATAATAGAAAGTGCGTTGTTTTTGTAAGAGGATTTGATCCGGTTATTGACGATAAATACCGGACATGGGCAAAAGAAGAGTTTAAAGCGGCAAATACGTTGGGGCCTTACGTGCATAAAAGAGAATTTGATGAACTTTATAAAGAAGAACAATTCCGTTTTTATATTGATCTTCCTGGTGAGAGGATGGAGTCATATTATTATCAGGTAGAGAAGTTTCTTGGAATCTTTGAAGGATCCGAGATCTATAAGAAAGTACGGGAGATGGGAGAAGGATATCTGGGGATGGATGCAGACGGATATTACTATGAAGATGCCGAAGTGTTCCCGGCGTTTGATGCGGAAGTATCGGAATATGTAAAGAGCGGTGGGCATCAATTAGCGAAGCATCAAGTTATAGGATATTATAGAGATAGCGAACTGGTGAAAGCGGATCGGGAATTGCTGGAGACAATCTTCTGTGAGGATAACCGCATGTCTGATCTGATGCGTGATGTTGGAATAGCATAATGTACATTTTGTTTGAGAAAGGAGCAATGGATGAAAGAAATGGAATATTTAACAGAACGGGATATTGAATACTTTAGAAAACAGGCAGAAAACGGAGAAGCAGTTATCATTGAACTTGATCCGGAAGTCTTGCTGCGCTTAAACTTGTCGGATATCATGAAACCGGACAGGGCGGAACCTCTTTCGGAAGAAGAAATAAAAAATTGGCTGGAAGAAAATAGAGCCTTTATGAAAAATGTTTATGATGAAAACATGAAGATCCAGGAAGAGACAGATTCTATTATGGAGGAGTTGAGTGGGGTTGAAAAGTCGGATAAAGGAGATCTGTCATTATCAAAAATGGATGTTCCTGGCATGTTATCGAGTATAAGTTTATCTCCGGAACAGTGGGAAGTCATCCGATGGGCTATTAATGATACAAATATGACGAATAAGCAGATAGGAGCTATACTCCGGCCAGAGCTAAGCGCTGATTTAATGAGAGAGATGTGTGAGGTGTTTATAAAAGGAAATGAATAAAAATACATCTTGATTTATTTCTGATGAAGATGTACCATGTACGATATAGATATAAAATTTGATGTCCATTTGGTGTCCAAAGTTTTTGCAAAATAGAAAATAATAGAGAACGATAGAAAAAGTAGAGCAGGAAAAACCCTTATTTTACAATATTTCTATAAGATATGCAACGAGAAAGAACGGCAAAATGCTCTTTGGTAATGTGGAGGTCACGGGTCCGATTCCCGTCAGCAGCTTTTTATATTGATATTATCAAGGAAAGATCCTGCGTTGCGCAGGATCTTTTGGCGTATAGAAAGTAGTGGAGGCGGATCCGTGATGAAAAAAATCTGTATTCTCTATACCGGAGGAACCATTGGTATGATTCGGAGCGAGAAGGGGTATGTTCCGAATTCCGAGGGGTTTCGGAACATGCTGGGCCAGCTCTGGGACTTGGATAATTCCGAAATGCCCCAGTGGGAACTTGTGGAATTTTCCCCTCTGCTGGATTCCTCTGATATAACCGTAAAAGAATGGAACAAGATGGGACAGGCCATTGCGGAGCGTTATAATGATTATGACGGGTTTGTGATCCTTCACGGAACGGATACCATGGCATACTCCGCGTCGGCATTGTCCTTCATGCTGGAGAATCTGGGGAAACCGGTGATATTTACCGGGTCCCAGATCCCTTTGTGTGAACTTCGGAGCGACGGAAGGGAAAATATTGTAAATTCACTGGTAATCGCAGCTTCCGATAAAGTTCATGAGGTATGTTTATATTTTGACGGAAAACTGATGAGGGGGAATCGCACTACCAAAAGGTCTTCGGATCAGTTTGGCGCGTTTGAATCACCAAACGCGGCGCTGCTGGCGGAGGCTGGCATCAAGATCCGGTACAATGAGGCGGTATTGAGGCCAGCCAGTAAAAGGGCGTTTCATTTGCAGGAATTCCAGGAAATTCCCATCGGGGTGCTGAAGGTATTCCCGGGCATTCAGTTTGAACTGTTCGAATCAATTATGACAGAAAAGCTCAAAGGAATCGTGCTGGAAACATTCGGCGCCGGAAATATTCCCAGCTGCAATGACTCACTGCTGCCCATCATAAAAAAGGCATATGAGAGCGGCACCATTTTGACGGTGTGCTCCCAATGCCTTCAGGGAACGGTCAGCCTTGGGGCCTATGCTACCAGTAAAGCTCTGCAGGATATCGGAGCGGTGAACGGAAAAGATATGACCACGGAGGCTGCGGTAGCCAAATTATATTATCTGTTCAGCCGCGGCCTGGAAAAGGAGCAGATTAAGGAGGAAATGGAAATGGACCTGAGGGGAGAGCTGAGTGCATAGAGGATAAAAATACTTTTTGTAAAACTATTGTAATATTTTTAAATATATTGTAAAATATACTCGTCCTTGAAAAAATTACTTTTATACAATAGACGAGGAGGATGTGTTTTGAAGAAAACAGGCAAATTATTTCTTATTATCCTGTTGCTGCAGATCTGTTGTCTGCTCCCTGCGGGGAGGTCGGAGGCAGCCACAGCAAAAAAACTGTTTTCCATTGTGGTGAATGATGGGTTTACCTCCCAAACGGTTCCCGTGTACCTGTACACGGAGGATGGAGGAACAGTGTATGCGGCGCCAAAGGCAAGTATGCGGACGCTTTCTGTGTATGCAGGCGCGAAGACTGTCAGCATCCGCGTAAAGAGCAAGAGCAGTTTGTACAAGAATACCTTCAAAAGCGTCAGCTATAAAAAGACGGTTGCGCTCTCAGATAGGAATACCCTTAGATTTACCCTGAAAAAGCAGGATGGCAGTAAGCAGTCGGCGGTATTGAAGCTGGTGCGCCCGTCGATGCCAAAGATCACAGCGTTGTCAACAAATTCCGGCAGCGCAGGGTTTATTCCCGGAGATAATAATCAGTTGGTGATCAAACTTGCGGTTCGCTCCGGAGTGGAAGTTCAGGCTGGTTATAAGATAAAAAACAGCAAGGGGAAGGTGGTTTACGAGCGGGAACTTCAGAAAAAGAAAAATGTAAACTATACAACCTACTGGGGAGGGAAACCCTCTTACAATAACCCGGCCGGGCTGCCGCTTTCCGATTATGTTCCGGCAGGGACATATAAGGTTACGGCTTATATCCAATATACTGTTGGCAAAAAGACCGAGACGATCAGCAAAACGATAAAGATCAAGGTAAGTGAAAAGCAGCCGGATGAGACAGACAGCACTCCGACAGACGATACAAGCACAAAAAACTGGAGCTGGAATGTTATATTGACCGGGAATGAGACGGTTGATTATATGGCGGAGACGATCTGCCGGGAAGTCCTTTCGGACAATATGACAGAGACTGCCCGGGCCAGGGCATTGTACCAGTGGGTGGGAAATAATATGACTCACAAAAATCCATCGCCGCTGACATCGGGCAAGACTTACATGAAAATTACAGGGAAGGCTGCCAAGGCAGCGATCGCCGGTTACAAACAGCAGACGGATGCGCTGATTTCACAGAACAAGGCGTCAGTAAAAACCTATGATAATTACTTTAATAATAGCAGCCTGAAACCGATAAGATATAACTGGGCAAAATCCGGTATGCTGTACCGGGGCGGAGACTGTCTGATCATGGCTTTGGTGTACAGCATACTCTGCAATCATGCCGGTATTGAAGCAGATATCATGGAAAATACCCTGCCCAGCGGCGGCGGTGGGCATCATTTCTGGAACGTGGTGCGCGTCAATGGAACTTACTACTTTGCGGACGCGGATATGGTTACATACAGTGCAGGCGTTTCCAGTTACGACTACTTTCTGAGAGGTACCAAGTATTTTAATAAATTTGACCGATACAAAAAAGTGAGGACGAATGGAGGTTACTCTATTGTAAGTAAGGTGAGTAAGACTGATTGTCCTGGAAGGTAAGAATAACGGTTGAGTTATAAAAGGAGTTATTTGAAGAAATACAGAAGAAAAAAGAAATATATATTATCAAAAAGTCTGCTGATATTAGCGCTTCTCTTTACCCTGAAAACATTCCTTGCCGGAGGGACAGATCCCATGCCCCTGCGGAGTGTAAGCGGGGAGCTGACAGTGGACTTTTTGGATGTCGGGCAGGGAAGCTGCGCGCTGATCACGCTGGATGGACATGCCATGCTGTATGATTGCGGGCCGGATGATAAAGGTACTTATATTCAATATTATCTGCAAAAACAGGGGATCAGCAGATTAGATTATGTGATAGGTTCTCATCCCGACGCAGATCATATCGGCGGAATGGATGTAGTGCTGACTAAGTTTGAATGTGATACGGTGCTTATGCCGGATCTGGAGCGGGATACAGCGGCGTATCGGGATGTAAAAGAAGCGCTTCGTTACAGAGGTTATCGATCCATGCAGCCTTTGGCCGGAACGGTCTATGATTTTGGCGATGCGCAGTTTGTGGTGCTGGCGCCCATTCAGCTATATCCGGAAGAACCTAACAATAACTCCATCGTGATCCGTCTGAAGTACGGTTCCAATACATTTTTATTTACCGGCGACGCCCAGACAGAGGAGGAGAGGGATATATTGGAGAGCGGGGCGTATCTTCGTTCCCAGGTATATCTGGCAGGGCATCACGGAAGCAGAAACGCTTCTTCTCCGGAATTTCTTGAGGCGGTGCAGCCGGAATACGCGGTGATCAGCTGCGGCGCGCAGAATGATTACGGACATCCCCATGAGGAGACATTGAAACGCCTGCAAGGCACAGGGGCAGAGGTTTTTCGCACTGACCTGCAGGGAAATATCCGGGTGGTTTCGGACGGAGAAAAACTAAATTGGTACAGTCAGTGATAAGATTGCTTTTATGTATTGCCAAATGATGATCCTATGATTTATACTAAGACAGTTTGAGGATTTGAGTATGAGGAGTGTTTATCATGTCGATTGAAAATGCAAGAGAGCATCTGAGAAAATGGAATGTGGAAGACCGCATTCAGGAGTTTGATACATCCAGCGCCACGGTGGAACTGGCAGCCCTGGCAGTGGGCTGTGAACCGGCCAGGATCGCAAAGTCCCTGACCTTTAAGGTAGAGGATCATGCAGTAATGGTGGTGGCAGCCGGGGATGTAAAAGTAGATAATGCAAAGTATAAAGCACAGTTTCACACAAAAGCCGCCATGCTGAAACCCGATGAAGTGATCCGGCTGGTGGGACATGCGGTGGGAGGCGTCTGTCCCTTTGGCATTAACCCTGGGACAGAAGTTTATCTGGACGAATCACTGCGCCGCTTTATCACAGTCTATCCGGCAGCAGGCAGTTCTAACAGCGCCATCCAACTTAATCTGGAGGAACTGGAACGAATATCCGGCAGTCTGGGTTGGATCGACGTATGCAAAGGGTGGCAATAAACAAAGTTTTCCAGACCATTGTAATTTTACAAAAATTATAGTAAGATGGTATGAAAGTTACCGTCAGTGAATGTACAGTGATTACGCTTGCGTAAAACACTGTACATTCATTAGACGGACTGATCCGCATGAGCAAGTAGTGCGATAGCACGAATTGCGAATGCGGGCAGCGATGACGGGAATGCGAAGCATGGAGTCATCGAGTAACTTTCATGTAGAAGCAACGGAGCAATTCGTTACGTCATATAGAGACGGACTGATCCGCATGAGCAAGTAGAAAGGGGTGCATAATATGAATACTCAGTCAATCGCGTGGCTGACGGTTCTGGTAGTTTTGCTGGCTATCGAACTGGCTACGCTGGGACTCACTACAATCTGGTTTGCAGGCGGCGCGCTGGCAGCGTTTTTTGCATCCATGTTTGGGGCAAATCTTCCGATACAGATCATCCTGTTTGGCGCAGTATCCGTAGTCCTGCTGTTGTTTACGAGACCCTGGGCAGTGAGGTATGTGAATAAGGATCGGATAAAGACCAACGCGGAGAGCCTGATCGGAAAGACGGCAGTGGTTACAGAGGAGATCCAAAATCTGGCCGGAACAGGTCAGGTGCAGGTGGGCGGTCAGGAGTGGACGGCCAGAGCAAAGGATGAAAGCATGACCATACCGAAAGGCGCAAAAGTATGTATCTTAAGTATCAGTGGAGTAAAACTGATCGTGGATAAAATTTAAAATATGATGAAGGAGGTAATGAATTATGAACTTGAACAACGACATTTCTTTGGAGTTTCTGGGACCGATACTGCTGGCAGTGCTGGCATTCATTGTAATCTGTGTCCTGATCTCCTGTATTAAGGTGGTTCCACAGGCGCAGGCGCTGGTGGTGGAACGTCTCGGCGGCTATCAGGCAACCTGGGGCGTCGGTCTGCATTTTAAAGTGCCCATCATTGACCGCGTGGCTAAGCGGGTGCTGCTGAAAGAACAGGTGGTGGATTTTGCTCCACAGCCCGTAATTACCAAGGATAATGTTACCATGAGGATCGATACGGTAGTATTCTTCCAGATCACAGATCCAAAGCTGTTTGCTTACGGCGTGGAAAATCCCATCATGGCCATTGAGAATCTGACGGCGACTACACTGAGAAATATCATCGGTGACATGGAACTTGATCAGACCCTGACATCCCGTGAAGTCATCAACACAAAGATGCGAGCAAGCCTGGATCAGGCGACGGATCCCTGGGGTATCAAGGTAAACCGTGTGGAGCTGAAAAATATCCTTCCTCCTGCACAGATCGTGGACGCCATGGAGAAGCAGATGAAAGCGGAGCGCGAACGAAGAGAAGCGATCCTGATCGCGGAAGGTGAGAAAAAATCCTCCATCCTTCGTGCGGAAGGTAAGAAAGAGTCCGCGATCCTGGATGCAGAGGCGGAGAAGACCGCAGCGATCCTCAGGGCTGAGGCTGCGAAAGAAAAGATGATCAAAGAAGCAGAAGGTCAGGCAGAGGCAATTCTGAAAGTGCAGCAGGCTAATGCGGAAGGTATCCGCCTGGTTAAGGAAGCGGGCGCAGATCAGGCTGTTCTGACACTGAAGAGTTTTGAGGCGCTGGAGAAAGTGGCGGATGGCCAGTCTACAAAGATCATTATTCCGTCGGAACTGCAGAATGTGGCCGGGCTGGTAAAGGCTGCGACTGAGGTGGCGAAAGACTGATAAGCGAAAATATCCTTGTCAGAGGGTTGATTATGAGAAATAAGTTTTGAAATATGAGAGAGGGAGAACAGGTTACATGAATTTAAAAGGACGCAATTTTTTGACATTAAAGGATTTCACACCGGAGGAGATCACATACCTTCTGGATCTTTCCGCAGAACTAAAGGCGAATAAAAAGAGCGGAAAGGCAGATCTGAGACATCCAGGAAAAAATATTGCTCTGATTTTTGAAAAGACCAGCACCAGGACAAGATGTTCCTTTGAGGTAGCTGCCCATGATATGGGAATGCATGTGACCTATTTGGATCCTTCTGCTTCCCAGATCGGGAAAAAAGAAAGTATTAAAGATACTGCCCGGGTGCTTGGAAGAATGTACGATGGAATTGAGTATCGGGGTTTTGAACAGGGCATTGTGGAGCAGCTGGCAGAGTACGCCGGTGTGCCGGTGTGGAACGGATTGACCAATGAGTATCATCCCACTCAGATGCTGGCGGACATGCTGACCATCCGGGAACATTTGGGAGAACTGAAAGGCAAAAAATTGACGTATATGGGAGATGCCCGTTACAATATGGGAAATTCTCTGATGATCGTTTGCGCAAAGCTGGGTCTGCATTTCACAGCCTGTACCGCGAAAGAATATTTCCCCAATGAAGCTCTGGTGGAGGAGTGCCGGGAGTACGCAAAAGAGAGCGGAGGCACAATTACACTGACCGAAAATGTGGATGAGGGAACGAAAGGCGCGGATGTCATTTATACAGACGTTTGGGTCTCCATGGGAGAGCCTGACAGTGTGTGGGAAGAGCGAATCAAGGCATTGCTCCCCTATCAGGTAAATAAGAAGGTGATGGAGAACGCAGGTTCCCAGGCTATTTTCATGCATTGCCTTCCGGCATTCCATGATCTTGACACAAAGATCGGACATGAGATCCATGAGAAATTCGGACTGGATGCCATGGAAGTGACAGACGAAGTGTTTGAGTCACCTCAGTCCGTTGTGTTTGATGAGGCGGAAAACCGCATGCACACCATCAAAGCGGTAATGGATGCCACATTGCAGTAACCCGGAAAGAAAAGTTTGAAGGGAAACAAAAATGAAGCAGGAGAAAAAACGGGAGCGGGATCAGGAGAGAGAGAGGCATTTGTCTGTGCTGGAGGATCTGAGTGTGGTGAACGCGCTTCTGATCCTGGTACTTTCATTGGTCTTTCTGATTGATATCGCCCGGTATCAGTGGGTACTGTTTATTGTCCTGCTGTTGGGAATTGTACTGAACCTGAGCATCACCCTGCGCGGTCTGCTGAGACGGCAGTGGTTCCTTTGGATACCGGGGCTCTTGCTGGGCATTGGGTTGCTGGTTGGAGTCGTTATTTTACTGTATTAATTGGAGAATGATGAAAACACAAATTTTGAGTGCTCTGCGGGAGAGCGATGACTATGTCTCCGGACAGGAGTTATGTGAAAAACTACAGGTATCCAGGACTGCTGTATGGAAGAAGATCAAGCAGCTTCAGGAAGAAGGATATGAAATTGAAGCGGTATCCAATCGAGGATACCGCATTGCCTTCTGCCCGGATATTATTACGGCGGAGGAAGTGGAGAGCCGCCTGAAAACCGCATGGGTGGGAAGGCCTGTGAAATATTTTCCGGAGATCACCTCCACCAATCAGTATGCGAAAAAGATTGCGGAGGAAGGAACGCCGGAGGGGACTTTGGTAGTGGCGGATGAACAGACCCAGGGAAAAGGACGCTCCGGCAGAATTTGGAGAACACCGCCGAAGACGGCCATCGCCATGACCCTGGTACTCAGACCCAAACTGCCGCCGGATAAAATTTCCATGGTAACCCTGGTTATGGGGCTGGCGGTAGCCAGAGCCTGCCGGGAATTGTACCACCTGGAGGCCGGCATTAAATGGCCCAACGATGTGGTCATTAACGGAAAAAAACTCTGCGGTATCCTGACGGAGCTAAGCATGGAACTGACCGCCATCAATTATATTGTGATCGGTGTGGGTATTAATGTGAACATAAAAGAATTCCCGGAGGAAATCGGGGGTATAGCTACTTCCCTTGCATTAGAACTGGGACACGAGACGAACCGGGCACAGTTGATCGCCGCATGCATGCAGCACTTTGAAGAATATTATGAAAAGTTTCTGGAAAGCGGGGATCTGTCACTTTTGATGCAGCAGTACAATGAACTGCTGCTGAACAGAGATCAAAAGGTGAGGGTGCTGGAGCCAGGGGGCGAGTACACCGGGACGGCCCTTGGCATTGACAGGTACGGACAGCTGCTGGTTTGCCGGGAGGATGGAAGCCAAACGCGGATCTCCGGCGGGGAAGTATCGGTAAGGGGAATCTATGGTTATGTCTGAAAAAACGGATAATACAGTATTGTGCGCCGCCAGCGCTTACGAGGAAAAATACTATCTTAACCCAATGTTCAAAAAACTGCCCGAGGACATTCAGAAAGAACTGCGGATCATCAGTGTACTTTTTGTCAATGAGATCGGTGGGATTTTTCTGATGGAATTTGATGAAGAGGGAAACCTCAAGTTCCGGACGGAAGCGAAAAATTCCGATTATTCCTATGATGAGATCGGCGCGGCGCTTATGGTCAAGGAAATACAAAAAAGCAGAGGGGAACTGCTGCGCTCCCTGGAACTTTTTTATAAAGTGGTAATCCTGGGAGAACCGCTGGAATAGAACCTAAGGAAACGCTGATTTATTCAGCGCTTCCCTAAATGAAAAGAAAAATTGTCTGGGGGACAATGAAGAAACATGCGTATAGGAAATGTAGAACTTCAGAACAATATCATACTGGCACCCATGGCAGGAGTTACGGACCTGCCATTTCGTTTGCTATGCAAGGAGCAGGGAGCGGGGCTGCTGTGCATGGAAATGGTCAGCGCGAAAGCCATTTCTTTTCATAATAAAAATACAGAAGCGCTGCTGCATATTGACCCGGCGGAGCATCCGGTGTCCCTTCAGCTGTTTGGCGCAGATCCTGACATTATCAGCGAAATGGCATCATATATTGAGGAAAGGCCCTTTGATATCCTGGACCTTAACATGGGCTGCCCGGTTCCTAAGGTGGCAGGTAACGGAGAGGGTTCCGCGCTGATGAAGAATCCGAAGCTGGCGGAGCAGATCATAAGAAAAACAGTGAAGGCGATAAAAAAACCAGTCACGGTAAAAATTCGAAAAGGTTTCGATGAGAACCATGTCAATGCGGTGGAAATTGCAAAGATCGCGGAAGATTGCGGAGCTGCCGCTGTGGCGGTACACGGCCGTACCAGAGAACAGTATTATTCCGGGAAAGCGGACTGGGAGATCATCCGTCAGGTAAAAGAAGCAGTATCGATCCCTGTGATAGGGAACGGAGATGTGAATTCACCGGCCAGCGCCAAAGCAATGTTGGAACAGACCGGCTGTGACGGTATCATGATCGGCCGCGGGGCCAGAGGAAATCCCTGGATCTTTCACCGCATTCAAACCTTCCTGGAGACAGGGAAGGACGAGGGCAAGCCATCCTTCGCTGCAGTGCGGGAAATGATGCTGCGGCATGCAAGTATGCTTCTGGAATACAAGGGGGAACACACCGGGATCCGGGAGATGCGAAAGCATATCGGATGGTACACGGCAGGTTATCCCCATTCGGCAAAATTGCGGGCGGCGGCCAATGAATTGGAAAGCCTGGAGGAACTTCAGGAACTCTTGACAAAGGTGGAGCTTTAGGCTATAATACCATGGCTATAAAGGGAGAAAGGTATGCAATATTTTCCATCCGGGATTTGTGCAGGATGGTTATGAGGATATGAAAAAGTTTAGAAAGAAAGGTGTAGGAGAAATGGAGACAAAGAAGAACTTACTGACTTATGAGGGGCTGAAGGCTCTGGAGGATGAGCTGCATGACCTGAAGGTCAACAAGAGAAAAGAAGTGGCAGGTAAGATTAAAGAAGCCAGAGAACAGGGTGACCTGTCAGAAAACGCGGAATATGATGCTGCCAAGGATGAGCAGAGAGATATCGAAGCCCGCATCGAAGAAATTGAAAAAATCCTGAAAAACGCAGAAGTGGTAGTAGAAGATGAGATAGACGTGGACAAGATCAACGTCGGCTGTACCGTATCCGTGTTTGATATGGAGTTCGATGAGGAGATGGAATTTCGTATCGTGGGTTCTTCCGAGGCAAACAGCCTGAAAGGCAAAATTTCTAATGAATCACCGGTGGGTAAAGCTTTGATGGGCAGAAGCGTGGGAGATATTGTGAATGTAGAGACCCAGGCCGGAGAATTTCAGTATAAGATTTTGAGCATTGAGCGTTCCGCGTAACATAGATACGGGACAAAGAGTGTATTTAAGAAGATTATAAATTAAAACTTAGATAGGAGTGAACATCGTGGGAGAACAGAAGAATGCACAGGCACCACAGACGCAGGACGTAAACCAGCTTTTGAAGATCCGCAGAGAAAAACTGGCAGAATTGCAGGAAAACGGAAAAGATCCGTTTATCATCACCAAATATGATGTGACCCATCACAGTCAGGAAGTGAAAGATCACTTCCATGAGCTGGAGGGAAAAACAGTAACCATAGCGGGTCGTATGATGTCCAAACGCGTCATGGGCAAGGCTTCTTTCTGCAACATCCAGGATCTGAAAGGAAATATTCAGTCTTATGTAGCCCGGGACAGTATTGGAGAGGACGAATACAAAGCATTCAAAAAGATGGATATCGGAGATCTGGTGGGTCTGAAAGGGGAAGTGTTCAAAACCAAGACCGGCGAGATTTCTATTCATGCGTCAGAAGTGACACTGCTGTCTAAAAGCCTGCAGATTCTCCCGGAAAAATTTCACGGTCTGACCAATACCGACATCCGCTATCGCCAGAGATATGTGGATCTGATCATGAATCCGGAAGTAAAGGACACTTTTATTAAGCGTTCTCAGATTATAGCTGCTATTCGTAAGTATCTGGCCGGTCAGGGGTTCATGGAGGTAGAGACTCCTATGCTGGTTTCCAATGCCGGAGGAGCGGCAGCCAGACCCTTTGAGACCCACTTTAACGCGCTGGATGAGGATCTGAAACTGCGCATTTCTCTGGAACTGTATCTGAAGCGTCTGATCGTGGGCGGACTGGAGCGTGTGTATGAGATCGGCCGCGTTTTCCGTAACGAGGGACTGGATACGAGACACAATCCGGAATTTACTCTGATGGAACTGTATCAGGCCTATACCGATTACAATGGAATGATGGATCTGACAGAAAACCTCTACCGCTTCGTGGCACAGGAAGTTCTGGGCACCACCACCATCGTTTACAATGGAATACAAATGGATCTGGGCAAGCCTTTTGAGCGCATCACCATGGTGGATGCTGTGAAAAAATATACAGGAGTCGATTTCAATGAGATCCATACCCTTGACGAGGCCAGAGCAGTGGCCAGGGAACATCATGTGGAGTATGAAGAGCGCCACAGCAAGGGAGAGATTTTGAATCTGTTCTTTGAGGAGTTCGTGGAGGAACACCTGGTTCAGCCCACGTTCCTGATGGATCATCCGGTGGAGATTTCTCCGCTTACCAAGAGAAAACCGGAAAATCCGGAGTATGTGGAGCGTTTTGAGTTCTTCATGAACGGCTGGGAGATGGCCAACGCATACTCCGAGCTGAACGATCCCATCGATCAGAGAGAACGTTTCAAAGCACAGGAGGAGCAGTTGGCCCAGGGTAACGAGGAAGCGAATACCACAGATGAAGATTTTCTCAACGCGCTGGAGATCGGTATGCCACCCACAGGCGGTATCGGATACGGCATTGACCGCATGGTGATGCTGATGACGGATTCCGCGGCGATCAGGGACGTGCTGTTGTTCCCGACGATGAAGTCCGTGAAGGAATAAAAGCCCGTAAATACGCTGTTTTTCGGACATAACGAACCGTAAATATTTACCATTTACCACAAATTTACCACAAATGATACAAGAATTTCTGCAGAGCGATTCGAGAAAAAATCGGATCGCTCTATTTTTTTGCACTTTCTTGACAGAACCTGCTCAGAGCATACATAGTAATAGAAAGAAGGTTTTTTTGAGACGCAAAATGCCGCACATCGACATGAAAAAAAATTTTTAAAAAAATTTCCGGCGTCTCTAAAATCAGACAAAATAATATATATAAGAAATTTTTACAGAGGGCGATACATAGGGCAGAAGAGAAAATTTTTGAGGGCGAGGTCAAAAAATATTTGAGAAAGCAGGGCGCTTGGTACGTCAAGTACTGGGGCGGCGGGAAGTACACCACGCCGGGCATACCGGATCTACTATGCTGCATCAAGGGACGTTTTGTCGGGATCGAGACCAAAGGTCCCAAGGGGAGGTCCACGGAAGAACAGCTCAGAAAAATAGAAGCGATCCGTGCAGCAGGTGGAGTGGCGGTCGTGATGTATCCGTCAGCGTTCGATGAGTTCAGGACTTGGTGTGAGAGCGACTTCCGGGTAGGAAAGCCGATCATCATGAAGTAGGGAAAATTAAAGATATAATATGTCATATTATTATGAAAAATGATGTATGAAAAGTATTTAAAATAATTTTATATAAAGTGTTGACAATATTAAGATCATATTGTATAATGTAGACGTAACAGGAAGACAGAGACACAAAAACAGAATATCATATGCACGCCGATACTGGCGTGAGGATTAAAACAGGGTCGCTATGGCATACGCATCCAACGCGATGCGAGGATTGAAACATATACGCTACTATGGCATAACAGTAACCCACTATGGGACAGGAGGATCATCATATTACGAGATCGTTCTGTCCTTTTTGTCGTCTCTCCGCAGAAAGGAGGTCCATCATGGGGGACACAGGTGTAAGGAGCATCTATCAAAGAATGGCGGCAGCCACCGCGGAAATCACAGCTGTAGCCAAAAATCTGAGCGTAGGGTACGGCAGAAGCAGCTACAAAGCAGTCGGGGAGGCAGACGTACTGGCGGCGGTGCGTAGAGCAGAGCAGAACAACGGGATCTATAGTTATCCGATAGCCCGTGACATCGTGGACTCGGGAACTATGACGAATCGAAAAGCGGATGGATCTGAGACGAATCAGTTGTACATGAGGATCAGGACAGTCTACCGATTCGTGAACATCGATAGGCCGGATGAGTACATCGAGGTGGTCGGCTATGGGGACGGTGTGGACAGTCAGGATAAAGCACCTGGCAAGGCAATGACGTACTCCGACAAATACTGTCTGTTAAAAGCGTACAAAATCGTGACTGGAGAGGATCCGGACCAGTATGCATCCCAGCAACTCCAGGGCGTCCAGTCCGGCAGCTACCAACAACCTGTATATCAGCAGCAACAGGCGCCACCGGCACCGGTACCGCAGCAGGGATATCAGCAACAGAACGCCTATCAACAGGCGTGGGGGCAGCGATGATATGCAGGACGGTACATACAGAGCACGCATCAACGAGATGGACTACATACGCGATGATGACCGTGAGGATATCGTAGCACACTGCCGCTTACTAGATGGGCGGCGGTGGGATATCCGCTTACCAATACCTAAACGCGGATCAAGGTGACATCTCGCCCATGAATTTCTACGCAGTATGACGGATCGGATGGCGATCGATCCGCTACTGAAAGCGCGGAACTATCAGCAGGCGATCTATCTACTGAAACTGGAGGATGAATGGTTTCAGATGCTGTTCGATGTACAGCAGACGACAGATGAAAACGGATTCCATCGGTATATAGTAGTGGACAGGTACAGCGGCGACACTAGGGTGGTGAGGTAAAAAATATCAAGATTAATATGTAATATGTTGATAATTATTAATTTATGTGTTGACAAAAGAATAATTGTGTGATAGTATATGATCAGAGGGAGAGCACCATCAAAGAACAACTAAATAACGTGGACATTATATAGGCGGTCTACTGAATGACCGCAAGAATAATTTTTTGAAGCCGATAACGGCAATTTGAGGATAAAACACCATAAATGGTGTCAGTCCCATTGAGATGGGACTATATATAGTATTTAGGAAGAAATTATAGACAGATTTTTTGTAGGAAGAAACGACTCAAGTCCTACTTGGAATCTGTCTCTTTTTATACGTTTTTATGAGGTTCCTTTTCGTCCACCACATCACGAGAGGAGTGATTGTATTTGAAGGGTTTAGATAGGGATGTTTACTGCACAGTGCAGGAGGCGGCGGCGATCCTGGGGTTGTTCCCGCAGGAATTGCGAGATCGTATCAACGCCGGACGGATGGATCTAGGCGAAATCGTACATTATGGGGTGCGCACGGAGTACAAAATCGAGAAAGACAGAGTTTTGAAGCAAGCTGGACTTGCCGAATGGCCGGAAGAAATTGCGACGCGACCGCTACTACAGCGCGTAGAAGCAGCGGCGGAACAGTTAGACGAGGCGGGCATTGACGTTGTGACAGTAGCAGACATACTGAAACGCACCTGCGTACTCAGTAAGGTGCAGGCGGAGCGAATGCTTAAAGCGGTGCGTGCGGACGGATAACAGGAGGAGACTATATTATGGAGAATGTTAAAAATATTACCATCCGGACGGACGAACAAACTTCTGTGACTGTGACAGCGTACGCAGAAGCGATTAGTGCCGGCGATTATAGCGAGCTGACGGCAGATGATTTGGTAAACGCAGATTTTTACAAGAAACTCGCGTATGTCTACTGTGACAACAATGGCGTCGACTGGGTTAACGCCAAGCGGACACTCCGGATCATCGCTAGAAAATTCGGTGAGGACGTCTACAACGATGTGAAAGAAAACCTCGAAGCAACGCAAAAAATCGAATTTTCGCGTGCGAAGAAACGGAAAGCGAGCGATGCCGCAAAAGAAAACGCGGTTGGAACAGCGTCCACCAACGCGGTGGCGCGTGAGGTTGATGCATCGAGCAATGCGCTTGAATTGACGGATGGACAGCAGCAGGTGACGTTCCAGCATCACAGTAATGACGAACTGGGATGCTATAAAATCGATCCATATAACGGACGCATACGGATCTGTAACACACCGATGATCGTCACTAAAAAATATGTAAATGACGAAACGGGACGGGTACAGTATCACCTCAGATATATCGTGCGCGAAAATGGCACTCCAGTGATACGCGAAAAAATCGTCCCGGCGGATATCCTGCTTAACAAAAGCTCCTTACTCAAATTATCTGCTGATGGGTTACTGATCAACAGCAGCAACGCGTCCGATGTCGTGGAGTACCTGACAGACAATATCAGCTCGTATGAGCTGGCAGGGATGCCACAGGGATTGTCGACAACAAAATTTGGATGGACTAGAAACGGTATATTATCCCCATTTGACGATAGCGTTGTATTCGATGGCGAAGATCAGTATCGACAGTTGTACGATGCATTTACCGATGTGGCAGGGGATAGAGACATATACCTGAACAAAATGCGGTGGATCCGGTCACTGGGGAGACTCGAGTACAATGTTTTTATATCCGCAGCTTTGGCGAGCTTGCTAGTCAGCGTCATCCATATCAATAGCTTTGTCGTCCATGTCTACGGCAAAACTGAATGCGGAAAAACTCTGGCGATGTTGGTAGCACTATCTCAACTGGGACAGAGCGAGGTTCATCACGGGATGATTACCACCTATAAAAACAAGCCGGCGGGGTTGGAGTTTCGCTTGCACTGCCTTAACCATTTGCCTGCAGCACTAGACGACTGTTCTCAGCTTACCAGAGATATGGAACGTAACATTGAGGGATTCATATATGACCTATGCGAGGGCATAGGGTCTCTCCGTGGCACCAAAGATGGGGGTAACCGCGTCCTCCCCACATGGCAAAATTTGACGATGTCAACAGGAGAAACAACGCTCAGTTCCTACTGCCGCAAGGCAGGTGGGACGAATCGTGTAATCGAGATCCGAGCAGAGCAAAGTGCGGTTTTTGAGCACCCGGAAGACATTGCAGCGTTTTTTGCGGACAACCATGGGCATGTGATCCGTCCATTTGCCGAGCTGATCAGCACGATGGGGCGCGAAACAATTGCCGAAATCTACGATAAATACAAGCATCTGATCCTGCCAAAAAAGGGGACTGACGTTTTAAGCAAGCAAGTTCAGCCGCTAGCTGTAATCCTGACGGCGGACGAGCTCCTGACTGACTATATCTATTATGACGATGTGTATCTACGTGATCGTCTCGATGATCTGGTGGCGATGCTCAAGGGCAGGAGTGACATTGACGAGCATCAGCAAGCGTACGACTATCTGGCGGATGTCTGCACAGGTAATGATGCGCGCTTCCAGTGGGATACAGCGCCTGAGGATAGGTCGAGCAACGCAGAGCAGTGGGGATGGACCAGGGACGAGTACATGTATGTCTTTCCGTCGTTTCTTAAGTCTATCTTAAACCGAGGCGGATATCGCAACATCAAGGAGTTCACGCGATGGGCGATAGAGCATCAATTGACAGATGCTAACAAGGATGGAACCTGCAAAAATTACACGATTTGCGGTGCGAGCAAGAGAGCGTGGAGATTTCGGTTTGCAGAATCAGCACCTGTACCGACATCCACGTTGAAACCTGTGACGAAAAGCGGGCGGGGTAGCGATCCGAACGAGGATGCTTACTATCAGCAGCTGGCGCAGTACATGAACGACGCAGCCTGTCATACACGCGATGCGCAGAGGACACCAGGACAACAGGCGGTGCGCGATGTCGCCCATGATGCCGGATAGACGGACGCGGATGGCGTTGGGATTGATGAAGAATTGTCTCCTGCGTGGGTAAGTCGGGCTTAGGTATAGTGCGAAATTACGGAATTACGCAGATTACGCGCTTTTTGTCATGTATATATATAGGGGTATATTTTACGTGGGTTTGGTGCGTTTTATATAACACTATATATAATAAAAAAATTACGTATTTTATGTAATTTATAATAATACCCGAGAGGCCGCATAAACACTGGCCTTCCGGGATTACAGAAAAAATTACATAGGTGTAAAAATTACATCAAGATTTTGTAATTCGCCAAGAGAGGATTACAAAAACGTAATTTCAGACGGTGGAAATTACGTAATTCGCTCATCAACCTGTAATTTTGAGACGTAGTGGTAGAGACGAAATTGCGACACAGGAAAAGAAGAAAAGGTGGCAAGCTTCCATTTTTTTCCTTTGCCGCCATCTCTCTATCAGCACAAGGATAAGAGAAGGAGAACATTATGCATACACAGACAGACATCCGGACCGCACGTGGAGCGGATCTGTACACATATCTTATAGGTAGTCACCCATCAGAAGTCAAAAAAGAGGGATCTCAATATCTACGCCTAAAACGCGACCACAAGATCGTGGTCAAGCGCGGTCCCGGCGTTTACTACGATAACAACGACGGGGCTTCCGGGAACGCGGTGGATTTTCTGACACGATATCTGGGGTACAGTTTCCAAAGCGCAGTGGACGCCCTCCTAGGCGGCGAAGCCGTGCAGGTCGAGGCGGTTCCTCACAATCCGGAAATAGTGCCTCCCGCACACACGGACACCGCCCCGCCGGAACCCATACAGGGACGCTACAGCCGGGTATACGCATATCTAGTAAAAACGCGCGGACTGGATCCCGGACTGGTAACGCAACTCATACATAGGCGACTATTATATGAAGACACACACCACAATGCTGTTTTCATGAACGCGCATGGAACGATGGCGGAAATCCGGGGAACAAACACTGTAGTACGAGAACCATTTCGCAGTAGGTGGGGGCTCAAAGATGACGGATACTGGTTTTACGCCCCGAAACCGGATCACAGGAGTGAGTGCGTTTACATATGCGAGGCGGCGATTGATGCGCTTAGTCTATACCAGCTGCTTCAGGACAATAACGCTGTCTATGTCAGTATGACGGGCGTACATAATCAGTGGGTCGTAGACAGTATCAAACCACACAGAGAGACGATTCTTTGCGTGGACAACGATGTGTGGGGACAGAAACTCCGAGCCCAGAATCCTGATCTGCAGTATATGATCCCTACGGGGAAAGATTGGAACGAGGATCTGCTGCGAGGGATAAGGCCAAAGAGAGAGGCGATGTTATGACGGTGCAGGAAACATAGCAGTATCTGATGTCACCGTCAGGATGCCGGGAGCGCATCTGCGTGACGCTGGAAGTTGCCGATAACCTTCCAATGTCGGTCACCAATCGAAAATATTTAAGACAATATACTGATTTTCAATTTCTTCGTGAAAACATAGTTCAACCTACATATTGGATATAAGAAATGTATTTGTTTAAGTTCTTAGGAACTCAGGCGTGTATTGTTCGGTTATGAGAGGTCAGGTTACGAGAGAGGGGGACTATGTATGAGAATAGAGTTTACTGTGCCGGGTAGACCACAGGGTAAGGACCGACCGCGTGCATCACTTCAGGGTGGTCGGGTACACACTTATACGACAAAGCGAACGAGGGTATATGAAGATGAAGTCCGAAAGGGATATTTGGAGGCAACTAAAGATAAATTCTTCGGTGATGAGATTAGTGTTGCAATAATTGCATTTTTTTCAATACCAAAAACAGCAAAGAAAGCGGATCGAGAGCAGATGACCAAAGGAGCAATGTATCCGCGTATAAAACCCGATTCGGATAACATAGCAAAAGTAGTCTGTGATGCTCTAAATGGAGTGGCTTATGACGATGATAAACAGATTGTAGATCTATCTGTATATAAACGATATACGGTCAATGAAGCGCATGTACAGGTAATTATTGAAGATAAATGAAGCAGAGATTTTTTGCTGGTATGAACAACCAAATAGCATATTGATAGTGAAACTGATAATTGAAACTGAGCGAACAATAATGCAACAATTATCGCTGCATTTTCCATGGAGGGACATGAGAATGAGAAAAGTGGAAATACGGGCCGGAATACGAAAGAAAAATGAGCAAAAATATGCTGTTGCGACAGCTACGGTCAAAGAGAAAAATGGGTTATCTATCATACGGTTTGAAAAAAAGGAATTATTATCAGAAGGATGTTTAGAATATGTATTAATCTGGAAAGTATTGAAGCGTTTGCTAAATGATCCATACTTGAAGGTTCTATGTGATGGTGAGAAATTAATAGAGCCTTAATAATGAGGAAATATTGTATTCAACAAGTGGCAATGCGAATTGGATGATATGCGAAAAGTATTTTTAAACAAGAATCGTTCCCTATGTATCATTGGGATGCGATGTGCTCAATGCTTCGCTGAAGCTGACGGCCGGAAAGACGGCAGAACGGAAAGCAAGCCTGTAGAGATATGATGATCATGACCGTTCTATTCATTGAAGGCCTTCGACCAAGGGGGAATTCAAGTTATTGTGAGCACTCATTAAATCGAGAACGGAGTAATGGAGGTAGTTTCATTGCTCTGTTTCTTTTTATATTTTTTGCTGAAACTGCTGAAACTTAGCAGTTTTATTTGCATTTCAGAACAGGCTGTGAGATAATGAACAAAAAGCAAGGACACACTTTGCGTTATCCGTAATCTGACGGTTACATTGACGCAGCATCAACCAAAGGTATAAAATAAGACCAAGAAAATGTTTCCATATAAAAGTCATCCGGAAAGATAAAGGATTGACATATTAAATACGTAAAGATGTAAAACAACCATTT
>CACYXH010000028.1 GCA_902778245.1 uncultured Lachnospiraceae bacterium
GCTGATGGAAAACAACCATCTGGAGGAGGCTCTGGTGGGATTCGAGCCCACAGGGCATTACTGGTTTAATCTTGGTCAGTTTTTGAGCGGCAAGAACATTAAGTTCGTTATGGTGAATCCGCATCACGTGCATAAGACCAAGGAGCTGGAGAAATTAAGATAGGTACGTGAACGGAATGAAATTTTTTTGAACGGTTCAGGATGTGCAAAAAACAGCTTTAGGGCTGTTTTTTTCTTGCCGTATACGGTATAATATATCTGGTTATGAAATTGATGATTCTCAGTATACGAGATAGATTACCCGGTCATATATACACACGGATATGCGGCAATTAGGTAAAGTATGAAAGCTAAAGCTTACATATCTACCATTGTGACGCAGTAAATGCGTCATGTAGAGGAAAGTATGAAGTGGGGGATAGTATGAGTGACACCAATCAGCTGTTGGAAAAACTTACGTCAGGTCTTAGAACGATATATGGAAAAGATTTGAATCGTATCGTGTTGTATGGATCCGTAGCGCGGGGCACACAGACGGAAGAAACAGATATTGATATAGCGGTAATTATCCATCAGGATGCAGGTGAAAAGCATGACAGGATGATTGACTTGACGGTGGATCTTGAGTTGGAATATGACGTAGTATTATCCGTGCTGATCATTGAATATAAGAATTTTAAAGAGTGGGAAAATGTCCTTCCGTTTTATATCAATGTTAAGAAGGAGGGAGTGACCTTATGGAACGCATCGTGATTGACAGATTATGAGGTACTATCGAATGCTGAGGGAAGGAGATGTATGGATATGGCAGAAATCAAGAATATTTTAACGCTTTATATTGAAGAAATACGCAAGATATACGGCAGACATCTGCAAAAGGTCATATTGTACGGCTCATATGCTCGTGGGGAGCAGACGAAAACCTCAGATATAGACATTATGATTCTGGTAGATTTAGATGAGCTGGCGATCAAGAAATATGCGGATCAACTTTCTGATGTGACCTACGATATAAACCTGGATTATGATGTTATGATTATGCCGATCGTAAAAAATGAAGAGCATTTTTATTATTGGATTTCCGTATATCCCTTTTATAACAATGTAGAAAGAGAGGGGGTAGAACTATATGGAGCAGCATAAAGATATCGGTAATGTGTATGATCTGGCGGCAAGGCGGGTAGAAGTGGCAAGAGAAGACTTGGTTACTGCAAAAGCGAATCTGCAGGAAGAACATTATCGGGCGGCGAATAATAGGGCATATTATAGTATATACCATGCAATAACAGCTGTTTTTGCATTAGAAAATAAAGCATATAAACGGCATAAGGATGCCATTGCAAATTTTAATAAGGAATATATCAAAACTGAGGTATTTTCCCAGGAGTTAGGAAGAAGAATAGGGAAGGCGGAGGAGGTGCGGCACAATTCGGATTATGATGAATTTTATCTTGTGACAAAAGAAGAGAGTATTCAGCAGGTTCAAACGGCAGAACTCTTGCTGGAAGAGATAGAAAAATATTTGGATACAAAGAAGACTGGGGGATTACGATCATAGAGAAGAACTTGGATTAAGTAGACGCCGCCAGCTCTCCTTTCTTACAGCAGGTGGCCATGGGTGGCCTTGTTAATAATGTAACTATCCTTTGTTTGCAAGGAAAACAGGTAATTTGGTGGGAGTTTGATTCTCTCATTCCCTGCTGTTAGGGTGGTCGGAAATGCTGATAAATACGGCATTTCCGGCCATTTGTCATTTCTCAATAAGTCCAAGGTAGTCTGGATAAGAAAAATAAGATGTATTTAAATTCGCATAGGATCCATCCCATAAAGCGGGAATTAATATCAGACATTAAAAAAGAGTGCAGATGCAGAGCAAACACATTGTATTACTGTGAGGTGTTTCTTTAATGTCACCATAATTATTTGGGAGTGGAGAGGAATGAATTTAGGTATTGATAACCCAAACAGCGGGGAAGATCAAAAAAAGAGCCTATGATCCATCTGGAGAAGTGGTTTTGTGGGAGGACTTGTTTGAAGCCTTCCTCCACTATGGAGGGATGCCTGAAATCGCAGATATAGATCTTGAACAGGATAAAGCGATGACTCTTTTGGACGGGATATATTCGCCCATTGTTGTTCGTGACATTTTGGAACGTGAAAAGCGCAGAGGCCAGAGGCGCATCACTGACCCGGTTCTCCTGCGGAAGATTATCCTCTTCCTTGCAGACAACATTGGCAATAACACATCCCTGAATTCCATCAGTAACACCCTTGTATCTGAAAAGATGCTGGAGGACCGTGCAAAACAGGGAAAACCCGCAACACAGACGATAGCGGCATATATAGGTGCCTTACAGGAAGCATATATGTGCTATGAGATCAAGCGTTTTGATGTGAGAGGAAAAACAGAGCTGAAGACGCTTGGCAAATATTACATTATTGATATCGGTCTTCGGAATTATCTGTTAGGATACCGGGATGTAGACACTGGGCACATGATCGAGAATATTGTCTATTTTGAACTTCTTCGAAGAGGATTCGATGTAGCTGTCGGTAAAGTGGGTGACAAGGAAATCGACTTCATCGCGACGAAGGATGATGTCAAGATATATTACCAGGTTACCGATGATATGAGAGCAGAGTCTGCGAGGGAGAGAGAACTCGCGCCATTGAAGGCTGTCAGAGACAATTACGAGAAAGTTGTGATCGCAATGAACACAAATACCACTGCATCTGTTGATGGAATCAAGATCATCGTTTAATGGATTTCCTTCTCGGATGACACATCGAAAAAACGGAATACGTCTGAAAAGAGCATGCATTTTATTTCTGAAAGCACGTAAAGTACGCATAGGGTTTTTTATAGAAAAAAGATTGCAATAAGGGATTGCAGAATGGGCTGGAATACAGGAGCGGACGATCAAGCAGCAGTCTGCCTAGTCCCCACACGGCCCCTGCCTTGCCAGTATAGCATTAATCATATCGCTGAGTGCCACAAGATCAGCAGCAAGTACCGATAGCTCATCTGCGGATAGACACTCAGAGAGCTTACAGGCGAGTGAGGACAGGAAGAACAGGTTGGTACAGGCATTATTCATGAGAGCCCTCCCAAAATTGGATTTGATATATTATATGAAAAATAAAGGTGAAGTGTCTTTTCCTAAAGTGAAAAGTTATGTTTAGTCCGATCAAAGCGGAATATGGGCAAGAGGATCGGTTGAAGAACAAACGGTTGACTTCAATGGAAGAAAGTGGTATCCTTTACATGTTTGGGGAGAGGGGAAATACGATTTTAAAGGAGAAGAGGACCAATGGAGAGAGTTTCCCTGACGATTTTGAACAAGCAGCCGTTTGGCGAGGATTTCTATATAGAATCCATCCAAAACCCTGAGGAGAGATCAAAGAATGATTTTTGGCTTTGCAGAAACAATTCCAGACGAAAACTGTTTCTGGGGAGCGCGCAGGACGATCAGGCAGGCAGAAGCAGAATGAAATCCCTAGCGAAAGAAAAAATTGTGTTGCTGGCTTAATTGGGATTATGGACATTGCATGAGATAGGGCAGTGTCCTTTTTTTGATTGATTCTCTGGGGTGTTTTTTGATATACTAGTTTCATAAGCAAAAACTATCATGAATGTAAAGGAGGCAGTTTATGGAATTCAAGAAAATCAAACCCGGCACAGGCGGCGAAAAATATGTTCCCTATGAAGAGCGTGACGGCGAGACTTCCGTTGTCTATTTTACCAGAGATCTTTCCGCGGAGGGGCTGCGCAGGATCTATAAAAAGGTGAGCAGTTCGATGACTGGAAAAGTGGGAATTAAACTTCACACGGGAGAGAAAAACGGCCCTAACATTATTCCCAGGTCCTGGGTGAAAGAATTGATAGAGAAGGAACTTCCGGGAGCAGCCATCATTGAGACAAACACTTACTATCAGGGAGACCGTTATACCACCCAGCAGCATCAGGAGACGCTGAAGGTAAATGGATGGGATTTTGCGCCGGTGGACATTATGGATGAAGAGGGTACCACCATGATCCCGGTGAAAGGCGGCAAGTGGTTTACGGAGATGTCAGTGGGGACGCATCTGCTGAATTACGATTCCATGCTGACGCTGACACATTTTAAAGGACATACTATGGGCGGTTTCGGAGGCTCTAATAAAAATATCGGTATCGGATGCGCCGATGGACGGATTGGGAAAAAGATGATCCATGCTCAGGAAGGAAGCGGCAATCCCTGGTCTGTCGTGGATGAAGAATTGATGGAGAAGATATCTGAGTCTACAAAGGCTACTGTGGATCATTTCGGAGAACACAATGCGTTTATCAATGTGATGCGGAATATGTCGGTTTCCTGTGACTGTGAAGGATTGGCTGCAGAACCTGTAGTGACTCCCAATATAGGTATTGTAGCATCCTTTGATATTCTGGCTGCCGATCAGGCATCAGTGGATCTGCTGTACGCGCTTTCCGCGAAGGATCGCTCCGCCCTGGCAGAGCGCATTGAGACCCGCCACGGGCATCGCCAACTGAGTTATATGCAGGAGCTGGGCATGGGCAACCGCCGCTATCAGCTCATCGACCTGGATCACGGGGAGGCACAGATCCAGCCGGCGGATGCGGTAAAAGAGGTAGTCCCATTTACAGAATAAACGATGGTTTGGAGGCTGTGGCAAAAAACAGGTAAGGGGTTCCGCGTATCCATATGTATGCCCCTTAGAAACGTTATAACAACACCTCGGCGAAAAATTTACTGCGAAAAAATTTTCAAAGGGGTGTTGTTTTTTTTAGAGAGCTGTGCTATACTCTTTCGAGTAAAGAAAATGAAGGATTATTTTGCGGGTGTAGTTCAATGGTAGAACACCAGCCTTCCAAGCTGGATACGTGGGTTCGATTCCCATCACCCGCTTTTTTACTGCCCATTTCTGAAAATCTTATATTTAATGATCGCAATTATCTGATCTTTTTCGCAGTGAATGCTCCACAGGCCCTTAATAGTAAATAAATTTTTCCAACAACAGGAAGGATGTAATGCAAATGTTGACAACATGGAAGATATGTGCTATCATTTGATCATAGATGTAATATGAAAAGTTACAGGAGGGAATACAGATGCAGATATCCAGCAAGTTTACCATAGCGGTACATATGATGACCTGTATGGCATATTTTACAGAAATGGAGAAGGTGACCAGTGACTTTCTGGCCGGGAGTGTGGGCACAAATCCGGTGATCATACGAAACCTTATGCTTTCACTCAAGAATGCCGGATTGATCGAGGTTAAGCGCGGGACAGGCGGAGCCACGATAAAAAAACCCCTGGAGGAGATTACACTTTTCGATATTTACGCGGCGGTGGAAAATGAGAAAGAGAAAGGAATTTTTCGGTTCCACGAAAATCCGAATCCGGCCTGCCCGGTGGGAAGTACGATCCACAAAACGCTGGATGGACGGCTGGCACAGATCCAGGATGCCATGGAGGCACAGATGCGGAGTGTGACGCTCTGGGACGTGATCAGGGATACAAGGGAATTTAACTTATAGTGAATGCTGTGAAATTACCGGGAGGTACTGGATGGATAAAAATACAACACAAAGAGAGCGTCTGGATTATCTGGTAGAACGGTTTATAGAGGATTCTCATGAGCGCTTTCAAACCAACTCTTTAGACAGATATACCGAGGAACAGGAACAAAGGGTGCTTCGCTCGCTGATGAATGTCCGGATGCCGCGAAAGATGGATTCCCGGGTTCTGGAAGTGCAGGATGAATACCTATCCCAGCTTGCCAAAGAGAAGGGAGTTGTTTCCTGGCAGGATATTCGGACAGTCAGAGAGCAGTTTGGCAGCGGAGCATCTCATTCTGAGAAGATCGCCATCTGGAAGGGCGATATCACCCGGCTGGAAGTAGACGCAATCGTAAATGCCGCAAATTCCCAGATGCTGGGGTGCTTTATTCCTATGCATGCCTGTATCGACAACTGTATTCATTCCTTTGCGGGTATCCAGCTTCGCATGGAATGTGACCAGAAGATGAAGAGACTGAGGGAGCGATACGGCAGCAGATATGAGCAGCCGACTTCAGTTCCCATGCTGACGGGAGGGTATAATCTCCCGGCGAAGCATGTAATTCACGTGGTGGGTCCCATTGTACACAGCGTTCTGACGGAAGAATTGGAAACCCAATTGGCGGACTGCTATAGAAATGTTCTGGATATGTGCGCTGCGAATCAGATCCGAAGTGTTGCGTTTTGCTGCATATCCACAGGTGTATTTCATTTTCCGAATGAGCGAGCCGCAAAGATTGCCGTGCAGACAGTGGGAGAGTGGCTGGATGAGAACGAAATGATGATGGACAAGGTGATTTTTAACGTCTTCAAGGACGAGGACAGGGGGTATTATGAAAGACTTTTCTGATCATAACATAATAGAAAAATTAAAACAGAAGATAGAGGAAGCAGATGCTGTCGTTATTGGAGCCGGGGCGGGACTTTCTACTTCCGCCGGGTTTGGCTATATAGGGGAGAGGTTTCGAAAATACTTTGGAGATTTTGCGGACAAGTACGGTTTCCGGGATATGTACTCCGGCGGCTTTTATCCCTACCAGACGCTGGAAGAAAATTGGGCGTACTGGAGCCGGTACATCTATATTAACAGATATGTAAAACCGCCGAAGCCGGTTTATGAAATGCTTTATGATTTAGTGGATGGCAGAGAGGAAGGCGATACTGCAACCACTCCGAAAAAGGATTATTTTGTTCTGACCACCAATGTGGATCATCAGTTCCAAAAAGCGGGATTTGACAAAGAACGCCTTTTTTATACCCAGGGAGATTACGGCTTGTGGCAGTGCAGCAGACCATGTCATAAGCGGACATATGACAATAAAGATAAGGTTGTGAAGATGGTGCTTTCCCAGGGATTTACCATCGGGGCAAATGGAGAACTGGTTCCTCCCGTGAAAGAAAATGGGAACACGGATTTCTCCCGTTTGTCAATGACGGTGTCTTCGGATCTGGTGCCCTACTGTCCGGTGTGTGGGGAACCTATGAGTATGAATCTGCGGGCGGATAACACTTTCGTGGAGGACTCGGGCTGGCATGACGCAGCCCAGCGCTATTCCGGCTTTTTACGCGGTTGTGAAAACAAAAAGACTGTTTTTTTGGAGATGGCTGTGGGATATAACACCCCGGGCATCATAAAATATCCCTTCTGGCGAATGACAGCCCAGTGGCTGGATGCTGTTTATGTGTGCTTAAATTATAGGGAAGCTGCCGCACCGGAGGATATTAAGCAGAAGTCCATCTGCCTGGACGGTGACATTGGAGAAATTCTCAGTAAACTGTAACCCGTATTAAGAGCGGATATTGGCAAATAGCCGGAAAGGAGAAAACATCCATGCGGCTAAGAGAAAAAGAAAAATGGATGATCATCCTGAACCTTCTGCTGATTTTAGCGATTAGTATTTTACGGTGGTTTCTATCTCAGAGTCCGGGCAATATCGCTTATCATGGCATCCTGTCTCTGGTGTATCTTACGATTTATTTTGAGTGGCTTTTTAGTATCCCAAGACGATTTCTGCAAAAAGATATGCGCAGGCTCCTGCTGATCGTAGCTGCTTTGATGATATTTTGGATAATTGTCCGCTATATCAAATATGAAATTATACCAATTAATGCAGTCTTTAGCCGTTATCTTTGGTACAGTTACTATATTCCCATGACATTGATCCCGCTGCAGTTCTTTCTAGCTACCTTGTATGTGGGGAAAACAGACCGGTCAGATATCTCCAGGAAATGGTTGCTTCTGTATATCCCTGCGGCGATCCTCGTGGGGGGGATCCTGTCGAATGACCTGCATCAGCAGGCGTTTCGATTCCGACCCGGGTTTTCCGGCTGGAATGAGGCTTATAGTTATGGCCCGCTTTACTACGCATCGGCAGGTATGTTTATTCTGTGCATGATCGGAGTCACGGTCATGGTATTCCGAACCTGTGTCAGACATCACTTTCTGAAGCGGTTCTTACTTCCTGCGGCCGACCTGGGTATCGGTAGTATCTATTTTTATCTGTATACTTCTGCCACGGGAGACAAATCGTTTATTCAGAGAGCACTGGAACTGCCGGAGTTTACCTGCCTGATGCTGATCGGATTCTGGGAGTGCCTGGTGTTTACGAATTTAATTCCATCAAACAGAAACTATGAGGACTTTTTTCAGGCATCCTCCATCCATGCGGGGCTGACGGACAACGCATTTACGGTACAGATGAGAGCAGCGTCAGGTATCACGCCGCCTGCAGAAGAGATCAGGGCATCGGAGAATGGCCTCTTTTTGATGGAAGATGGAGATACCCTGCTCAAAAGCCATTCGGTTCATGGCGGTCATTTTTACTGGATGGAGGATATCACGAAGCAGAAGCGTCTGAACCGGGAATTGGAGGAGACCAGAGATTATCTTACGGAAGAGTATGCGATGTTGGATGAGACGACGAAGCTGGAAGAGGGTCGAAAACGTACCGCCCAGCAGAACCTGCTGTACGACCGGATCACAAAAAGTATTCAGGCACAATTGGGTGAAGTCGGGAAAATACTGGATCATCTTCCGGAGAATGAAGAAGAGTTTCGGCGTGTATTTGAGTATGTAGGGATTCTGGGAGCCTATATCAAACGCCGTTCAAATCTCTTATTGCTTGCCGGTGACGGACAGAAAATCAGCAGCGAAGAATTGCGTCTTTCTATTCTGGAATCTCTGGAATATGTACGGCTATTGAATGTGCCGTGTCAGGCGGATATCCAGGAAGGAAACTGTCTGAGTGCGGGACTTGCGCTTTTCTTATACGAACTGTATGAAGAAATACTGGAAGCATCCCTGCCGGATCTGAACGGAGTGCTGGTGACCATGAAGGTCACCGGAAAGATGCTCACTTTCTATATGGAAATCAGCTCGCCTACCGATATCCCGGATACAAAACGGTTTGACAAAGCAGTCAGCCGTTTTGATGGCAATTTACGGGCGGAATACGCAGACGGAACGGGATCTGTTACGTTTTCTATGGCGATGGGAGGTGGATCAATATGACCGTTGCAGAACTATCTCACTTTGTGATCGGATTTTTGGGTACATACTTCTTCCTGCTGTCGGCATTCTGTCTGCTTGGGCTTGTCCGGGCCTTTGATATGAAAACAGACTTTCCTGTCCGGCTTATTTTTGCAGGATTGTTACTGTTTAACCTGGTGTTTACGCAGAGCTTTGAAACCATTTGTGTAAAGATCAAAAATGAGGGAATGACCCCATGGATCATAGACCGTACACAGGAAATACCTGTGTGGTTTGTACTGGCGGTGCTTATGGTTTTAACGGTCTGTTTGGCCGCTGTTTGGACTGTTATGGAAAGACAGATCCGTTTTGCGCTTACCCCCGCATCCCTGCAGGAGGGACTGGATTTTATGCCGGACGGCATCAGTTTCAGCACACAGGACGGTATTCCCCTGCTGGTAAACCGGAAAATGCAGAACATCAGCTATGCTGCTTTTGGAACCGGAGTGCTGGATATGAGAAGGCTGCTCCAGCTCCTGGAAGCGGGAGAGACGGCTGTTGGATGTCATGTGGAATATAAGGAAAATGCTGTGTTTTTGCATTTGCAGGATGGGAGTATATGGGATATTCAGTATCGGGAGATTCCTATTCGCAGTTCACAGGTGCAGGAGTGCATCGCGTATGATATTACTGAGCAGCATCAAAAAAATCAGGAGATGGAGAAACGAAATGCGCATCTGGCTGCTGTCAATAAAAAAATGCGGGAATACAACCAAAACCTGGATTCCATCACCAGGGAAAGAGAGATCCTGGCTGCCAAAGTTCGGATTCATGATGATGTAGGGCGCTCTCTTCTGGCACTGAGGGCTTATCTTTCTCACAAAAATGGAGACAGAAAGGGGCTGGTGGATCTTTGGCGGTTTACAGTCTCTGCTCTTAAGGGGGAAGCGGTCTCCCATGATACGGCTGATCGCATGGAGGTACTGGCGCAGGCGGCGGAGGCAGTAGATGTGAAACTGGTGTTTGATGGTGATATACCGAAGGAGCAGCAACTTGAAGAAGTGGTGGCTGCAGCGATCCATGAATGTCTGACGAACACAGTGAAACACGCAGATGGCAGCGAACTGGCGGTACATACCATGGTAGAAAACAATACGGTTATGTTTGAACTGAAAAATAACGGAAAGCCGCCGGAGGGAACAGTAGAAGAAAAAAGCGGGCTTCGCACATTACGGACCATCGTGGAGCAGCATGGCGGCAGGATGGAAATCCTGAGCCGGCCCGAATTTTTGCTGAGGATACAGCTAAGAACAGGGGGATAAGAAAAACCTTATGGACAAACGAAAAGTGATGGTCGTGGATGACCAGAAGGCGTCCAGGCATATGTTTGAATTATATATTGCTTCTTCGGAAAAGTACGAACTTGCCTTCTCCGTGGCAAGCGCAGCCGTGGCGGATATCTATCTTCTTAAAAATCATGTGGATCTGATCCTAATGGATATCCTCATGAACGATGGTTCCAATGGGCTGGACGCTGCGGAGAAGATCAAGAAGCAGTATCCTGGGATAAAGATCATTGCCGTGACTTCCATGCCGGAGTATTCCTGGATGAAACGCGCCCGCAGCATCGGTGTGGACAGTTTCTGGTACAAGGAAACGGATGAACAGACCATCCTGGATGTGATGGATCGAACCATGAACGGGGAACATGTTTACCCGGACAGTCCCCCAGAGGTAAAACTTGGATTGGCAAGCAGCTTTGAATTTACCGAACGGGAACTGGAGGTGCTTCGTATTATTACCACCGGAGCATCCAACGCTATGGTGGCGGACAAACTGGGTATCTCCGAACACACGGTCAAAACCCATGTACGTAACATGCTGGAAAAGACCGGTTACGGCAGCCGGACGGAACTGGCGATAAAGGCGAGGGTGATCGGTCTGGTCATCAGCCTGGAGAATACAGACTGACCGGGACTTGTACAGTAAATCATCACTTGTGGGGATGCAGGAAACGGCAGAATAGAGTAAAATCACCATAAACCGAAAAGGAAGAGATGAGCCATAAGAAAAATAGAAGTACAGGAGGATTTTGGTATGGGTTTATTTGGAAAGCTTTTTGAGAAAAAGAGTTGTGACATCTGCGGCGGCGACATTGGACTATTGGGCAACCGCAAGCTGGAAGACGGAAATCTATGTAAGAATTGTGCGGCAAAGCTTTCGCCATGGTTTAGTGAGAGACGCAGCAGCACGGTAGCACAGATCCAGGAGCAGCTGGATTATCGTGAGAAAAACAAAGAGGCTGTGGCGAGTTTTAACACGACACGCACCCTTGGAAATTACACGAAGGTGCTTCTGGATGAGGATAACCGGAAATTCTTAGTGACATCCGCCAGCAATCTGCGAGAGGCAAATCCGGACGTACTGGATTACTCCCAGGTAACCGGCTGCAAGCTGGACATTGACGAGAGCCGTTCCGAATTGAAACGAGAAGATGCGGAGGGCAAAGAGGTCAGCTACAATCCGCCCCGATATGAGTATGAGTATGATTTTTATATTGTCATAAATGTAAATCACCCGTACTTTGACACGATCCGTTTCAAGATCAACCGCAGTTCGATAGAAGTGACCCCGCCCGTAAACCGTCCGGGGGCCAATGACACGACCAATATCGCAGGCTTTGCCAGAAACAGCAGTGTAGAGTTCCGTGAAACCGAGCAGACCGGCAAAGAAATTGTATCGGCTCTGACCGGCGCCCGCCAGCAGGTTCGTGATGAGGCAGCTGCTGCAAATGCTCCGAAGATTGCTGTAACCTGCCCGTTCTGCAGCGCGAACACCATCCCGGACGCCATGGGACGCTGTGAATACTGCGGCGGTTCTGTGAATGGTTGATCTTAGGGATGAAACTCGGTTCTCTGCCTGGAGAAGAAACTGAACGCGAAAGTGCATATTTCGGAACAGTCGCAGCTGTGCGGGGCAATCGGAGCGGCATTGCTGGGAATATAAAAGATAGCTTCGTTGCCTCTTGTAAAATGCCGCAATGCCGTTTAAAATAGATATAAGAAACTTTGCAGCAGTTTGGTTTGGAATACCAAAACTGTATAGCGGGCAAAAGTGGGAAGAGTGGATGCGAAAGAAGTATGACGATTCGTGAACTGGCTAAGATATTAAATGTTTCCCCCGCAGCGATCTCCATTGTTCTGAATGAGAGACAGGGGGTCAGCGATGATACCCGAAAGCGGATATTGGAGGCTGTGGAGCAATATGGTTATCATCCTGCACCGAAGCGCAGAAATACTTTCGGGATGGTATTGCTGGTCAAGTATTGGAAAAATGGTATTCTGGTGGAAGAAAATCAAGGATTTGTTTCCATGATCGTTGATAATGTGACAGAGCAGCTCCGCAGAGAGCATTTTGCAATGACGATGAAAATAGTCAAAGTGGATTTCCGACAGTTCCTGGAGGAAGAGAATTTCGGCAATTACTGCGGAATGATATTGATTGCCTCTGAAATAACCCGGGAGAACTTTCCGCTTCTTGCAGAAATACCGATCCCGCTGGTGGTTGTGGACAATACGGTAGCCGGATATCCCATCAGCAGTGTCTGTATGAATAATGGAGATAATGTTTTTCTTGCCCTTCGCTATCTCAGAGAGAAAGGCCATAGGCAGATCGGGCACTTAAAGAGCGCGCTTCCCCTTTCTAATTTCATGGAGCGTGAGAGTGCGTTTCATCAATATTCCGAAGAATTGGGATTTTTAGTGGATCCTGAACATATTTATTCCATCTCTCCAAATATGCAGGGCGCGTATGAAACCATGAAGCAGAGTATACAGGGGAAAGCAAAACTTCCCACCTGCTTTTTTGCGGATAATGACACGATAGCATTGGGAGCTATAAAGGCTCTAAAAGAGAGCGGATATCGGATACCGGATGATGTGTCTGTGATTGGGTTTGATGATATTCCTTACTCAGCCATCAGCTCTCCCGGGTTAACCACGATTCATGTACAGAGGGATCTTCTGGGACGGCAGGCGGTACACCAGCTGATCCGTCAGATGAGAGAACCTGCGCTGGCGCCCATGAAGACGGTAGTAACAGGAGAGTTGATTGAGAGAACCAGTGTAAGAACACTTTGAATATACTTGAAAGTAAATTGTGATACTGCTTAAACGAGGACTAAACAATAATTTGTTGTTTAGTCCTCGTTTTCTGCTTCGATAAAAAATGGATATGGTAATAATGTATAAAATATAAGAATTTAAAATGTATAATATGCAGAAATTGCACAAAGCATATTGACTTTTCTGTAATTTAGTAGTATTTATTTAATTGTAACTACAATAATGTTATTGGGTTTGAGTTTAGTAAACAAAAAAGAAAGAAGGAGAATGGTATGAAAAACTTGAAAAAAGCTCTGGGTGTTGTGTTGACAGTTGCTATGGCGGCATCTGCGGTGGCTGCCGTACCTGCGATGGCGGAAGAAAAGACCGCTGCTGATTACAAGATTGCGGTAGTTCCTAAAATGACCAGTATCGCTTGGTTCCAGAGAATGGAAGAAGGCGTAAATGCTTACAATGAAGAGACCGGCGCTGACGTTTTCTATGGCGGATCTTCTGAGGGTGCAGATCAGGCATCTTATCTGGAGTCTTTGCTGGCAGAGGACTGGGATGCTATCTGTGTGGTTCCTTTTGATTCCGAGGCCATTGCTCCTATTCTTGAAAAAGCAAAAGATCAGGGCATCACAGTAATTACTCATGAAGCAGCTTCTATGGATGCGTCTGTTCGTGATTATGATGTAGAGGCATTCCAGAATGCAGCCTATGGTGAGAATTTTATGGAAGAACTTGGCGAACTCACCGGTGGTACCGGCAAGTACATTCAGTTTGTAGGTGCGCTGACTTCCGTATCCCATAACGAGTGGTGTGATGCGGCACAGGCTCTGCAGGAAGAGAAATTCCCGGAGATGGAATGCCTGGGCAGATATGAGACCGGCGACGACGCTACCTCTTCTTACAACCAGACAAAAGAACTGCTTCAGTCCAATCCGGATATTGTAGCTATCGAAGGCTCTGCATCCACTGATATTCTGGGCGCAGCTCAGGCAGTGGAGGAACTGGGACTTTCCGGTAAAGTTGCGATTGTAGGAACTTCTATGGCTTCTATCTGCGGCGATTATGTACAGAACGGTACGGTTTATTCCTTCTCCGTTTGGGATCCGGCAGAGGCTGGCAAGGCAATGATCGATCTGGCAGTAGCTTCTCTGAATGGAACAGTGGAAGACACCATGGCATTGACCGCTGATGGTTATGAGACCATTGAGAATGTGGATGGCGACGGTGTATTTTATGGAAGTGCCCGCGTAGATGTAACAGCTGACAATCTGGCTGACTACGATTTCTAAACGATAGATCAAATCAGAATAAATAAATAGCGGCTGCCGCATTTTTGCAGCGAGTCTTCTCTGCTGAACTGCAGAAATGTACCCCGGCTGAAATGCGGCAGCCGTTTTCCGGCGGCCTGCATTTCAGCCCGCCGTTACGGAGACAGAGCTTATGGCAAATGAAGTATTTTTAAAGTTAGAGGGAATAAAAAAGTCCTTCGGTGGCGTCCATGCGCTGCGTGGAGTTGACCTTGAGATACGAAAAGGGGAGATTCATTGCCTGGCCGGAGAGAACGGCTGCGGTAAATCCACTCTGATCAAGGCCATTTCCGGTGTGCACGATGTGGATGAGGGAAAAATCTGGATTGAAGGAGAGCAGGTGGAACATCTGCATCCGATTGACGCCATCAATCGTGGGGTACAGGTAATCTACCAGGACTTCGCCATTTTTCCAAATCTGACTGTAGCAGAGAACATTGCGCTGAACGGAGAGGTGAAAGATCGTACAAAGCTGGTTAGCTGGAAACGGATCCATCAGGTAGCGGAAGCCGCTATGGAGCAGGTAGGAGCTCGCATGGATCCTGACATGCTTCTGGAACAGCTTCCGGTGGCTGGCAAACAGATGGTGGCCATCTGCAGGGCTATCATTAATGATGCGAAACTGCTGATTTTGGATGAGCCTACCACGGCGCTGACGGAACCGGAGGTGGAGCGTCTCTTTCAGGTGATCCGATCCCTGAAAGATAAGGGTATTGCTATTATGATCGTGAATCATAAGCTGGATGAAATTTACAAGATCGCGGATCGCCTTACTATCCTGCGAAACGGCTCTTTCGTGTCTACCGGCCTGATTTCCGAGTATGATACTCAACGGTTTACCAGAGATCTGACAGGGCACGAATTTGAAAGCAAAAAGTATGTTCCTGAGAATGCAGGGGAGGAGATTTTCCGGGTGGAACATCTCACGCTTCCTGGCAAGTTTGAGGACGTCAGTTTTGCTATCAATAAAGGAGATGTGCTGGGCATAACAGGACTGCTTGGGTCAGGACGCGGTGAACTGGGAGAGGCATTGTTTGGAGTAACCCCGGCTCAGAGCGGTAAGATTTTTCTGAATGGAGAAGAGATCAGGATCAAGAGCATTGATGACGCTCTGAACAACCGGATCGGATATGTGCCGGAGGATCGGCTGACTCAGGGACTTTTCATGGATCGTTCCATCGAAGATAACACAGTGGTCAGTTCGATACGAAACTATTTCCATGGACTGAAACTGAATGAGAGTGAAATGGAGGAGGCGACCAATCGATGGATTGGGGAACTCTCTATTGCGGCTCCATCCCCAAAACCGCCGGTGCGCACGCTGTCCGGGGGAAACGCTCAGAAAGTAGTGATTGCAAAGTGGCTTAACACGGAACCCAGACTGTTCATTCTGAACGGGCCCACCGTGGGTGTGGATATTGGAGCGAAAGCGGAGATCCATGCTATCCTGCGAGGATTGGCGGCGCAAGGCATCGGAATTATTATTATCTCGGATGATCTGCCGGAGCTGTTTACGAACTGTAATAAAATTGTTGTTATGCGGCAGGGAAAAGTCGGTGTGATCACCGATAACTCTGTGGACAATATTGAACTATAATACGTTGTGTCGGCGAAAGGAGACAGTTTATGAAAAAAGGGAAAAGAAACTCAATGCTGACCAGCACACAGATGATCCTGCTTTATGTGATTATTGTATTTTGTATTATTGTAGGCCTGAGGCAGCCTGCGTTTTTCAGTGTGGCAACTGTCATTAACATTGCGCGGGCTGCGATATTCTCAGCCTGCTTCGCATTGTGCGAGATGATTGTTATTATATCTGGAGGAATTGACGTGTCATTTCCTGCTATTGGATGTGTGGCGATGTATGTTCCCATGTACCTGATTGACAAGGGAATGGGCAGTCAGAGCGCCTGGTTTTGTTTTGGAGTGGCAATTTTGATCGGCCTTGGATTTGGATTATTCAATTCTATCCTGATCGCGGTATTAGATATTCCCCCTTTGATCGCAACACTTGCCACCAGTTCCATCGCATCAGGCGGGGCAGTCACCATCTTTGGATCTCATGACTACACAAGCCTTCCGGAGGGACTGCAGAAAATATATAACACGAATCTGATTACTTATGTTGATCCGAACACCGGGTTCTCTTATGTTCTGAATATCCTGGTGTTGGTGCCGATCATTGCGTCTATCATCGTCGCGTTTCTGCTGAAACGGACGATGTTGGGCAGAGGCCTGTATGCAATAGGAGGCGCAAAGCATGCTGCACGGGTTGCAGGACTGAATGTGCGAGGCCTGCAGTTTTTTGCTTACATTTTTTCCGGCGCGTTCACCGGATTAACGGCAATGATCTACACTACCCTGATGAAGTCTGCCCGCATTTCCGCTTTGATGGGAGATGAGATGATCATTATTGCGGCATGTGTCATTGGCGGTGTCCGTATCACCGGGGGGCATGGGACAGTGTCCGGCACTCTGCTTGGTGTCCTGCTGATCACCCTGGTGCAAAATTCTTTGAATATGTTGGGAATTCCCACTTCCTGGCAGCGATTTGTAGTTGGAATCATCATATTGCTCGGAACGATACTCACCTCCTGGCAGACGAAACGTTCCCTGAAGGCAGAAAAGGCATAGGAGGTGAATGACATGGAAAAGAAGAAATATGGAAAACAGAGAGATGACCATATCGTAGTTTTAATTGGTATGATCGCAGCGGTACTGATACTAATGGCATTTTTGAAGGGAAAAACGTACTATTCCCTGTCCAACCTGAGATCTATGATTTTTCAGTTTCCAGAATTTGGAATACTGGCCTTTGGGATGATGGTCTGTATGATAGCGGGCGGTATCGACCTGTCACTGGTTGGTATAATGAATCTGGCGGGAGTAGTGGCGGCTATCATGATCAAAAACGGAAGCCCCATCTTTCTGGGTGTACTGGTGGCTGTCCTGATCGGAGCGGCCTGCGGAGCCTTTAACGGATTTCTGATAGGATTTTTGAATATTCCTGCCATGCTGGTGACGCTGTGCGGATTAGAGGTCTATGCAGGACTTTCGCTGGCGATCACAGGCGGTCCGGCGGTCAATGCGCTGCCTGATAGTTTTAAGAGTATTGCCAATGGTTCTATGGGTCCGATTCCTTACGTATTGTTTATCTTTATCATAGTGGCGCTGCTGGTAGCGTTTGTGATGAAGTACACGACCTTCGGCCATGAGATTTACTTTTTAGGTTCAAACAAGGTGGCGGCAAAGTACTCCGGCATCAATACACTGAAAGTAACGGTATTGACCCACATGTTTTCCGGCATTCTGGGAGGTATATCCGGAATTGTGATCACATCACATCTGAATTCGGCAAAATCCTCCAACGGGGAGACCTATACACTGATGTCACTGCTGATCGTTGTCCTGGGCGGAGTGAATCCGGATGGCGGACGCGGCCGGGTACTGGGCGTGACGCTGGCCATCATCCTGCTTCAGCTGATCAGCAACGCATTTACCATCATGAGAGCTCCGGATACGATGAAAACATTTGTGAATGGTGTGCTGTTGATCGCGGCATTGATTTTGGATGTTGCTCTGGAAAAGCGAAATAGAAAGAGAATGTAGAATTAGTATGGAAAGGAAGAAAACTACTATGAAAAAAATTATGAACGCACCGGAAAATTATACGGACGATATGCTGAAAGGAATCTATGCAGCTCATCCGGATATGGTGAAATATGTGAATGATGATCTGCGCTGTTACTGCACTGCGCAGAAAAAAGATGGAAAAGTGGCCATCATTACAGGTGGAGGAACCGGACATCTGCCGTTGTTTCTGGGGTATGTAGGTGAGAACCTGTTGGATGGCTGTGGTGTGGGAAGCGTATTCCAGTCTCCGTCCTCCGAACAGATTTACAATATTTCAAAGGAAGTGGAAGCAGGGGCAGGTATCCTATACCTATATGGAAATTATACTGGAGATATTATGAATTTTGATATGGCCGCCGAGATGCTGGAGATGGATGATATTGAAACCAGGAGCATTGTTGGGGCTGATGATGTGCTCTCCAATGCAAATAGTGAGGCACGCCGCGGTGTGGCAGGCATTTTCTTTATGTATAAATGCGCTGGCGCGAAAGCTGCTGAGATGGGCACTCTGGATGAGGTTCTGGCAGCAGCGCAGAAAGCAAAGGACAATACCCGTACGGTGGGCTTCGCACTGACTCCTTGCGTGATACCGGAAATCGGACACTCCAATTTCACGCTGGGAGAGGAAGAAATGGCATTTGGCATGGGAATCCACGGGGAGCCTGGTGTTTGGAACGGGCCCATCAAGACATCCAAAGAACTGGCAGAGGAAGCTATGAAAGAAATTCTCGAAGATATGCCAGTGGCAGAGGGAGAGGAAGTCTGCATTCTGATTAACGGATTGGGGGCCACAAGCCAGGAGGAACTCTATATCCTGTCGGGCGATGTGACCGGAATATTGAAGGAGAAAGGCATAAATGTCTACCGCACATTTGTGGGTGAGTATGCTACCAGTATGGAGATGGCGGGAGCTTCCATTTCTATCTGCAGGATAGCGGACGACGAAATGAGGCGCTGGATCGATAAACCGGTACATACACCTTTCTACACGCAGGTGTGATTTCATAGAAGAGGGAAACCATTATGAACACGATTAAAGTTGAAAATCTCCCGGAACTGTTCCAGGGAGTGTCGGACATTTTCGCGGAAAAGAAAGAGGAACTTTGCGAGATGGACGCAAACATGGGAGACGGTGATCTGGGACTGACCATGAATAAGGGCTACGGAGCGCTTCCGCAGCTTTTGAGGGAGAACGCGGAAGAAGGAAATGTGGGCAAGACACTGATGAAAGCCGGAATGAAAATGGCCGGAATAGTGCCGTCCACTATGGGAACGCTGATGGCCAGTGGAATTATGCAGGGCGGAAAAGCGTTAAACGGAAAAAGTGAGATGGCAGAAGAAGAACTTGCCGCATTCCTTTGTGGGTTTGCGGAGGGCATTCAGAAAAGAGGAAAATGTCAATTGGGTGACCGGACGATTTTGGATGCGGTGGATGCTGCGGCGAAACATGCCGCAGATTGTCAGGCAGCAGGCGGTGACTGTAAGGCGATCATAAATGCGGCATGCCGGGGAGCTGCCCAGGGCGTCGAGGCCACTAAAAACATGATCCCGAAATTCGGAAAAGCCGCTGTGTTCTCTGCAAAAGCCATAGGGATCGCGGATCAGGGAGCAGTGGCAGGTATGTACCTGATGCAGGGACTTGCAAGATATTTTGAATCGTAACGTTTACAAAAAAGCGCTTCAGATTAGAGGGTTGAACTTAGGGATTTGCAAAACAAGCAAATTGAAGCCGACCTTCTTCAAGTGGGACAACAAAAAGAACGACCATGTAAGAGTGAGATGCTCCTGCATGGTCGTTTTCTTATTTCAATGCATTTATAAAGTTGGTTAGCACGCCGTTCCAAGAGTTCCATTGCCCTACAGACTTTACGACTGCTGATTGATACTGTGAATAGTCGATTCCGAGCAATGAAAGAATTACCGTTCTGTATAGGTGACAGAGTTTAACCAAATATAGAATCGATTCCGCACCGGATAAATATTTGTCTGTCGGTTGATTCCTTTTTATATGCATGATGCGATTTCTTGTGTTGACAAGAGTTTGAAGGAATTTACCTTTGTTTGCGCCGTATTCCTCGGCAAAGATATCTTGCCCGTATTTTGAAATGACAGCATCAATGCACATTTTCATTGTTGTTGTTTTCTCGCCGGGTTTCAAGCTCGGAAAAAAGGTGTCATATAATCCAACGATTTCTGCCATAGGCTCAAGGCATTCAATAAAATTAGCACATTTTACGTCGTGTGTTACCCCGGTATCGGCTATGTTGTATAAAGCGACTTGATGCACGATATCCAATTCATCCTGCAATTGAATCCATTTTGTGATTAGCTCTGGAGAAAATACTGTATCATACATCAGAAATACATGGTCAGAATAACAATAAGCAGGATCGGTTTTGCAGTACGACAATCTTCTTGACAGGCATTCCTGCGCATATGAAGTATAATCAACTTCTGGACTTGTATCTCCAGAAAAGGTTAGAGCTTCCACGACATAGAACCTTCCATCGAGGAGCATAAGCAACCGTTCGATTATGGTATAGATGTCCCATAGGGTTTTCATTTTAACAGGTGCGTCTGCCGAGATGGTTATCGTTCTTTTCAAGCACTGCTCAATAATAATATGTAGTTTGCTGCCATCATGTTCGTAATCAAATATAGCAGAATGAGGACCTCCAAGGATGCCCTCATTTTTCACTACAATGCTTAATGACGAGCAACTCTTATCTCCAACATTAATCAATTCGGCATCGTTCATTTTATGATACCCCCTATATGAAAACTTCTATCGGTTTCCAAACATTTCTGTTTGTAACATCCTCCGACCATTCCGTGTTGGATAGGTAAATCTGTGTTCCGACCGCTCTGACAAAGCCCCATTTGATTTCAGGATGGCGTGAAGCGTATTCTTTCAGGGCATCGAACTTACGGGAAGCATATTTATCGATATTGTTGGAACTGCCGTCAGCGGTCATGCCGCCTTTTGCTTCGATAATCCATACATCACCATTTTTCAGCTTGATTATGTAGTCCGGGTAGAAGTTGCTGCGCCGGAATGCCATGCGATATACGATGCTGAAATACTCATCGCCCTTATCGCCGTTCTTATAGCACCATTCCACAGGATCGTAATGCTCACACCAATCCTCAAAGGAAATCTCCGTAAATGTGCGATTAGGCTGAATGAGGATATTATTTCCATAATCGACAAACGGATTCTTGCCCATGATTTTAGTGCTTGCAATGCGCTTATGCTGCTTGTAGTATTGTTCTCTCGGAATGCACCAGTCAGCGGTAATTATATCTGTTTCTTCAATTTCCGCTATACGGTCTGCGCTGACGCCGCTGAACACCTCGATCAGACGCTCCCGGTTATTTACAAGGAAAGCGTTATATTCACGAAGGCTCAATCCATCGATTAATTTGTGTTCTCGCTCGAAAGCAATCTCTTCCTCCGAGAACAGAGACATCTGCATATCAAGTGGCCCGAACAGGACGCGAAGAGCATTATTGGAAATATTCTCATCAATACCGATAGCCCGCGCAATACGGCGTTTAGCGTCACGGATGATAAAACCGTCATCGTGGTTGCTGATCTGATGCTCACCACCGAAAATGCGGTTCAAAGAGCGGATATCATGTGTAGTTCTGGCTACACCTTCGATAGCTTCCGTTTTCAACTTTGTACCGAACACATATCCCTTGCTGATTTCCATTTCGTGCTTGTCCAACTTGCCGTTATGGTCGAGGTCACAGTCAGAAAGCATCTGTTCCCGGATGACCTTTACCACAGCCTCCGGGTTGACCGCATATCGGTCGCTGCCGTTCAGTGATTCCTTCTGAAGCACGATATTCGGAGCGTCAAATTTACGCTTGTATAGATAGGTGTAGAACGAATCACCGATGCTGTTTGTAAGCCCCTCGGCATACTCGCTGTCGAGCGTATAAACATAGCAGTTGTCAATAAGCGGTTCTTCATAGTGGTGACGCTCCGGCATACGGCGGACACGTCCAACGGTCTGGATGTTGAATCTTTCCGTACCGCCTTCACGCAGCTTTACAAGGATTTTGGCACGAGGGCAGTCCCAGCCAGTGGCAATGGCCTGTTTGAACAGAAGAAACGCATACTGTCCATCCAGCTTTTTGATTTCTTCCGGGTTATCCGGGTGATCGCCGCTGAACCACGATGCCACAAGCCCGGAGTTCATAGAATAGCCCAAGTCCTCCAATGCCCGTTTTACACGCTCAATCCATTCATCATAGCCATTCGGGAACTGTATCAACACGAGCGGTCTGATTTTTAATCTCCGGTGGTCATATTCAGCTTGTATCTCTTTTCGTTTTTTGTCGGCAAGATCAAGCAGAAGCAAATCATCGTCAAGGCTGTTGTTTTCCTCAATGGCGATAGAAACACCTTCATTGATGGATATTCCTGCTGCAATAAGACCTGCGCCGATAACCTCATCGTCCGGGATGATTTCGGTATGATCACCTTTGCTGACAGGAGTGGCGGATATGCGGAGAACATGGACAGGTTGGATGTTGCCGATATATTCGTTTGCGGTAGCCTGATATTTATGCTCCTCATCGATGAGCATGAAGATGTCGATGCCGTTTGTGTGACAGAACAGCACTTTGCCCATCAAATCACGATGCTCACCCTCACGCAGCACAACGTTCGAGGTACGGTTGATTTTATCCCAGTTGATAAAAAATACCTTGCCACGGGGATCGCTCTCATTGATAAATGCGTACACATCGCCGTCCGGGATTCCGGAGGTCACTTCTCTGAAGCTGTCCTGCGACTGCTTTTCAAGGCCGCCAGCGCCGGGACACAACCACAAAAAGACCGTGTTCGGATTCTCATCAAGATAATCGTCTATGAATTTTGATACAATAACTGTCTTTCCGGCACCCGTGGGAGCGGAGAGAACAAGTTCCTCGTGATCAGCACATTTTGCCAGCAGGCTTTCCTCATGCTTTGTCTGAAAATCGAATAGTTTTGCAGTAAACATTATTCCGCCGCCTCCCTTAATTCCTGACCGAAGAATTCTCTCGGTATATATTTGAAGCCGAGTGCATTCAGCCGTTCCATTTCATCAGAATTGAAAATTATATTCTGGTTCACCCAGATATTCTCAATCTGCGGATAGATGGAATCATCCATAACATATTTGCGATAGTCGGCTTTATTCAGAATCAGCACATTTCGGACATTATCCACCTCGATGCCGTTCTGCAACTCTATCATCTCGCGGATATGGAGGCACAGGGCATTACTGAGCAGATATTCTTCCGGCTTGCGCGGTGTCCAGTCGCACTTGAAATATTTCAAATTTGCAGGAAGCCCATCAGAATACTTTGTTCCATTTGTACGGATTCCCGTAATAACAGTTTTTATCCTTGGAAATGTTACCGCTTCACAAATATTGTTTTCATTATTTGTACACAGAATGAAGGTACGGTTTCCTCCATCAGTTTCATTTAATTCAATAACTGCTTGCCCGGTGGTTCCTGAACCTGCAAAAAAGTCTAAAACCACAGACTCTTTTGAACCAGAAATCATAATGATCTGTTTTATCAGTTCAACCGGTTTCGGAAAATCGAAGACATTTTTGCCAAATAGTTTTTTTATAACTAAAACTTCCCACACCGAAAAGGTGTGTTGAACCTTGAAAACTCAATAATGTAGGCAATAAAAAAGGCATAGATCCTATGCCTGTGGTATAATT
>CACYXH010000029.1:0-521 GCA_902778245.1 uncultured Lachnospiraceae bacterium
TTTTTCGTCTTTGAATAAGATTGTGACCAATCAGCTAATCGAAGATGAAACGAATGGTTCTGACGCACTGGTATTTGACCCGCACGCTATGCTGATCGGCATTCAGAACAATGTTAGAATCAAGGTGATTGAGGGCAGTGACGAAGCAGTGAAAAGGGGCATGATTGCCTTTCAGATTTATGCAATGCTTGATTGCAAAGTTGTTCGTCCAAAGGCCATCTGTAAGATCACTGGAATCAGCGCATGAATCCAAAGAAGAAACTAAATAGCAACAAACGTAACTATTAAACATAGCATATTCACACAAAAGTACTTATATTTACGTCTTGATACTTCCTGTAATTTACGCCCGGGCGATTCGTCTCGGGCGTTTTAATATCCCCCCCCTGCCTAAACTGCTGGGTAGAGGGGACGAACAGCGGCAGCCTACCTTGCTTTAATGCGCAGGTTAATCGAGAGGGGGGTGTGGCATATTTTTCCGAGGGTGTCAAGTTGGTCAACATTTGGTCAACAAATTTAAA
>CACYXH010000029.1:559-24229 GCA_902778245.1 uncultured Lachnospiraceae bacterium
TCGCATTGTAGAGGCCACGGGTTCGAATCCCGTATGCTCCATGTCAAAAAGCCCGTAAATAAGGGAAATTTCAGGCACTCTGCGAAAAACAGGGTGCCTAAAATATTGGATTTGGGCAAGTGCTATGACAGAGGAAGGGGGCGACACGGTGGGGTAAGATGTTCGCGTTTTCGGTGCCTTGGTGACCACTTTGCCTTTTATTTTCTCTGCGAATTTTGAGATGGATAACTCCATATTGTCGAGGTCAATGTCTGACCATTCCGGGGCGATCAGCTCACCCCGGAGTGTACAGGAGTAGAGTTTGATGTTGTACAATAATTGGTATTGCGCTCGCAAAGCATCAGAACTATCGCCATACTGCGCATGCGCGATGCTGTTCCTCATGATCTGGGCGGCGGCATATTCCCTGCCGCGGAGGGGGCTGATGGACTTCTTCCCAGAGGACATCAAGGAAAAAGCGATAGACTACAGCCGCAGTTATTGATATCACAAGGTTTTTATTCTTTTCAAAATGAGTAGATTTGTAACAAAATTAAGAAACCCTTAATTGTATTATGAATGCCTGCTGTGCTATACTCACATTAGAAAAAAGGAAACTTTATACGATTTATTTTAGAAGGGGATGGATATTATGAAAAAAGGCATAAGAATAATCTTAGGTGTTATGCTGAGCGCTTCGATGACGATTAGCCCCGTGATGGAAGCTGTCGCTTCGAATCAGTTTTATGCGGAAGTGGAAGATGTAGCGGGAGAACTTATCTTCCCCGGGGATAGTATTTATGGGGTTGAACCGATTTATTTGGGTCCGGACGGTACAGTACAGGAGATTACGGACGGATCATGGACGAACCGAACGGAACAGGCTTTTGAGATAGGAAACCTGGACGGGGAAGAAGAAGGATTGTGGCTGCAGCCGATGGGTTATGTACTGACAGTGAAAGGCGGTACTAGTCGGCTGGCTGATGATGATGGTGTGACATATAATCATTATCAGGATAAAGAAGAGCGATTTGAAGAAGAGGAATTGCCAAAGGACGTCGCTTATTATGAAGCCTGGACAGAAGTAAAGGTGAAAGCAGATGAACCCAAAGACGGGCTGGTATTCGATCACTGGGAAGTGGAAGACAATAAGATTATTTTGGAAGATACTTATGCTCCGGAAATTGAGCTTACAATGATCGATGCGGCTGTATCATTGACTGCTGTATATAAAGACGCAGCGGCAGAGGAGCAGATTACAGAGACCCCGGCGACTGAAATTCCGGCGGAAGATCAATTTAATGAAATACCGACTGAAGTGTCTCAGGATATCGAGGTTCAACCGGCTCAGGGGGAATACAACTGGAACGATTCAGATGAAAACGGTATCGTTGTGATCGAAGACGATAATACTATTGATAACAGTGCAATTTCTGCAGAGACGGAAAAACAGCTGTATACATTGACGGTGGAAAATGGTGACGGAAGCGGTGAGTATGAGCTTGGAACAGAGATTACCGTTACTGCCCAGGAGATGGAAGGGAAGCATTTTGTTGGTTGGATTACAGAGACAGATACAGTGTGGTTTTCTGACAGCTCAGCTCCACAGACAACATTTTATATGCCGGCGGAAAACGTGACAGTTACAGCGTCCTATGCAGAGGAAGAGACCATTCCGGTAGATACGGAAGTAGACGATGTTCCGGTGATTGGCGCTGAATTCTACAGTGTTACTGTGGAAGACGGTATAGGGGGAGGAAGCTACGAGGCAGGCGAAGTGGTAACCGTATATGCGGATGAAGCTCCGGATGGAGAAGAATTCGCAGGCTGGGTTGCATCTGAGAATATTATTCTGGATGATGTTGACAGTGAAGAAGCCAGTTTCGTTATGCCTGCTCAGGAGGTGTATCTGGCAGCTACTTACACTGAAGTGGAGACGGATCCCGAGACAGAGGAAGCGCCGGAAATAGTGATTCCTGAGGAGACAGAAAGCGAAGCGTCCGACGATAAGCAGGCGGAACCGGAAGAGACGGAGAGTGAAACACAGACGGAGGCTGAAACGCAGGCAGAAAGTAAAACACAGACGGAGGCTGAAACGCAGGCAGAAAGTAAATCACAGACGGAGGCTGAAGCGCAGACAGGAAGTGAAACACAGACGGAAACTGAAAAAGAGGTGAAATCCTACCGGATAGACCTCTCTGATACGCAGATCAGTGTGAAGGGTGCAGTGCTCGAGGGCGGCGAACTTCTGGCAAAAGCAGGAGACACAGTAAAAATCACGGCACATGAATATGAAGATCGCTTGTTCCAGAAATGGAAAGTTACCAGAAGTGATACAAAGGAAGGAGTTACCGTAGTAGAAGAGGGAGAAGATTATCTGACAGCTTCTTTCACAATGCCGGAGTCAGTGGTCTATGTAGAAGCGGTATATACGGTACTTCAGAAGAATGAGGTTCAGGTAGTAAATGGTTCCGGCAGCGGCACTTATCTTGAAGGAGATTATGTGGAGATTGAGGCCGATGAAGCTCCGGAGGGCCAGAGATTTAAGAAGTGGACGGTAATTACCGGCGACATTGAACTTGAGGATAAAACATCGGAAGTTACCGGATTTATGATGCCGGATGAGACCGTACAGGTAAAAGCTGTTTATGAAGTGATAAAATATACGTTGACAGTAAATAACGGCAGTGGAAGCGGAAGCTACAAAAAGGGCGAGTCTATAAGCTTGACTGCGAATTATCCTGCCAGCGGCAAGGAATTTGATGCATGGAAAGTAACCAGCAATAATGCTTCTGTATCTGCGGCAGATCGGTATTACTCCAGCATTACCATGCCGGCAGCAAACGTAACAGTGGAGGCTACTTACAAAGATGGACCGTCTCCGGATTACAATGAGATTCAGAATATTGTATCTGGCGGAGAGTATCTGAAAGGTCAGACCATCAACTTTACCGCAGTTGGAAATGGTATGGCAAATACAAATCCAAATCCGGGAGATTATCGTTATCGTCCGATTGGATACCAGATTGGAAGCGTCAGCGGAAACTGGAACAATGCCCCGTACACCACATCTATGGCTATCAATGCGGTGGGGCAGTACACCCTTACAGTATCATACAGTAAGGATGTCTTTGACGGAAGCAACTGGGTAGCAGATGGAACTACTGCTAAAAAATCTGTAACCTTTTATGTTGTAAATGCGTTATCAGTACAGACCGGTGATAGCAGCCCGATCATTCCGCTGGTGATCACGGCGGCAGTGGCTTTGGCAGTTGTTATTATCTTGCTTCTGATCAGAAAAAAGAGAAAATAAAATAATATGACAAAGGCTCTGGTTTTCCGGTGTAGGTCAATCATGGAAAAGATTTTGACCCAAGGGAAGAACAGAGCCTTCATCTTATTTTTTAGAACGGTAGTTTTAAAATAACGTTTATCCAAGAACAAATTTTTCCAGGATCTCCGCGATCCCATCGTGATTGTTGTCTGCCTCTGTAATATAGTCGGCATGTTCTTTTAAAGTATTAATGCCGTTGCACATAGCAGCGCCAACATGAGCAGCCTGTATCATACTCAGATCATTTTCCGCGTCACCGGCCGCAACTGAGTTAATCAGGGGAATCCCAAGATATTCACACAGAAATCTTACGGCCATTCCCTTACTCACTTCTGGAGGAGTCAATTCCAACAGGGCCGGATCGGAGAGACAAAGATTTATTTTTCCATCACATCTTTCGGAAAAGTAGTGCTGAAATGCCAGAACTCTATCTGAATCATCAAAATCCAGCGCCAGCATTTTCGGCGGCTCACAGGGCAATGCCTGTGTGACATCATCCGTTATAAGATAATCTAATCCCTGCAAGGCTGCGTAGCGACGGATATTGGGATTATCCTTTTCCGCAATCACATGGGTGTCGGAATAAGTTTGGATATCAATACCAAATTTTTTGGCTTCATCAAAAGCAAACCTTACACATTCCATGGGAAGTGTCTTTCGGCAGAGGAGTTTTTTGCGTTCAATGTCGTATATCTGTGCGCCGTTATAGCAGATGATATAGCAGTTTTTCTCGGTAAGTTCCAGATTTTCAGCCTGTATTAATGCGCTCTGGAGGGCGCGTCCGGTAGAAATAGCGATAACATGTCCTGCTTTTAATAGCTGTTCGACGGCTTTGCGGTTGCGCGGAGTAATTTCTTTTTTATCATTCAGTAACGTGCCGTCCAGATCAGTAAAGAATATTTTTCTGTTTTTCTCCTTTTTAAGAAGCAGTTCCAGCGCCTCGTCGCTTTCGGAGATCCAGACATCTTCTTCCTCAGTTGTTAGTCCCAGAAACTCTCTCAGCGTGCGCGGATCATCACTGAAGTTCCACTGATCTGTGAGATCAAAAATTTCATCAAAATCGGTTTCTCCAGCCATATATTTTTCTCGAAAGTTCATATAATTTATGCTCCTTATCATACAATGTTATGGTCATTTTGCGGCCCTGAGCTGTTGTAACAATTCATACGGGATCTTTAAATTACCTTTGCCTGTTCCAAGATCGATGGTGGGTTTATGAGCGCCGTGGAAATCTGAACCGCCGGAAATACATAGACCGAGGCTGCGGGCAATTTTCCGAAGTTCATTTTCCTGGACTTGGGAATGGGTAGAGTAGATCGCTTCAATACCAAGAAGGCCGGACCGTTTTAGCGATTTTACCAAGTCCATCAAGTCCGTTTCTATGAGATGATATTGGAAAGGATGGGCCAGTATCGGAATACCACCGGTTTCCCGTATCAGACGAGCTGCTTGAAAGGGGGAAGAAAGCTCTCTGGGAATATAATACTTGCAGTGATCTCCGATGTGTGTCTGAAAGGCATCCCACATTTCCTTCACATAACCGTGATCTGCCAGATAGCGGGCAAAATGTGCTCTGGTCCAAACGGTATCACCGAAAGCATCCCGCATTTGTTCTACAGAAATATCAATACCATCGGCTGCCATACGGTCAATCATTTTTTGATTCCGGTGTTTCCGTTCCTCACGAAGTTCCTCTAACGCATCCAGAAATCGGATGTTCTGACAGTCAATATCCAGCCCGAGAATGTGAATGTCCTTACCTTTATAAGCCGTAGAAAATTCAATACCTGGTATGATTTCAAGATTATATTTTGAGGCAGCCGTCTGTGCCTTTTGGATACCGGAAATGGTATCGTGGTCGGTAAGGGCAAAGGCGGTCAGTCCTTTTTGTATAGCGTGATCAACCAGCTCGGCGGGAGAAAACGTGCCGTCAGAGTAGGTGGAGTGGACATGCAGATCAATTAATTTCATAGCTTTATCATCCTTATTTTCTATGTCATTTAACTTCTATCAGTATAGCGGGATATTTTGAAAAATTCAAGCTTTGTACATAAGTCTGGACAAGAAAAGCGTTTTGTAATAAGATAGGAAAGTAAATATAGCATAAATATGTGAAAAGGAGATCGTTATGTGTGGAATAGTTGGATTTACCGGAACCGGGCAGGCGGCGCCAATTCTTTTGGATGGCCTTTCCAAGTTGGAATATCGGGGCTATGATTCTGCCGGGATGGCGATTTTAAACGATCATACAGGGAAGATAGATGTTGTGAAAGCCAAAGGACGTCTGAAAATTTTGGCAGAGAAGACGGATGAGGGAAGAGCGATGCCGGGACAGTGCGGTATCGGGCATACCAGATGGGCCACTCACGGAGAACCCTCCGAAATTAATGCCCATCCCCATTTCAGTGACGATAAGACGGTGGTAGTTGTTCACAACGGGATTATAGAAAACTATCAGGAATTGAAGGAAAAACTGATCCGGGAAGGATACCGTTTTTACTCTCAGACAGACACGGAGATCTTAACAAAACTGTTAGATTATTATTATGAAAAGACAAACCATAATCCGCTGGAAAGCATTTCCAATACGATGCTCCGTGTACGTGGTTCTTATGCTCTTGGAATCATGTTCCAGGATAAACCGGGTATTCTCTATGCGGCAAGAAAGGATAGTCCCCTGATCATAGGACAGAATGCGCAGGGAATGTTTATTGCGTCTGATGTGCCGGCGATCCTTGGCTACACCAGGAATGTATATTATATCGGTAATATGGAACTGGCGGAGCTTACGAAAGATTCCGTGGCTTTTTATAATATTGATCGGGAAAAGATTGAAAAAGAGCAGGTGGAGATCAAATGGGATGCGCAGTCTGCGGAAAAAGGCGGATTTGAGCATTTCATGATGAAAGAGATCCATGAGCAGCCCAAGGCTGTAAAAGATACGGTGGGCGCTTATGTAAAAGACGGAAAGATCGATTTTTCTTCTGTCGGAATTTCGGAGGATACCTTAAAGGAATTACAGAGGATCTACATTGTGGCCTGCGGATCCGCATATCATGTAGGTGTGGCTGCGAGATATGCAATAGAAGATCTGACCGATATTCCGGTAGAGGTGGATCTGGCTTCCGAATACCGTTATCGCGATCCAAAATTATCGGAACATTCTCTGGTAATCATCATCTCCCAATCAGGAGAGACCGCAGACAGTCTGGCAGCGCTTCGCCTGACAAAAGAGAAAGACGTGGAAACGCTGGGCATCATTAATGTAGTGGGCTCCAGTATTGCCAGGGAGGCGGACTATGTAATGTACACTCTGGCCGGACCGGAAATCGCCGTAGCTACCACAAAAGCATACAGTACGCAGTTGATCAATTGCTATCTGCTGGCGATGGAAGCGGCAAGAGTCAGGGGAAGCATTAGTAAGGAAACTTATGTTTCCATGCTGGCAGAAATGGAGCTGCTTCCGGGGAAGATCGAACAGATACTGGCGGATAAAGAGCGTATCCAGTGGTTCGCCAGCAAGTTTTCTAACGCGAGAGATATTTTCTTTATCGGACGCGGATTGGACTATGCCATCAGCCTTGAGGGAAGCCTGAAAATGAAAGAGATCAGCTATGTGCATTCCGAAGCTTATGCTGCGGGAGAGTTGAAACATGGGACCATCAGTCTTATTGAACAGGGCACGCTGGTGATTGGGGTTATGACACAGCAAGCTCTTTACGAGAAAACTTTGAGCAACATGGTTGAAGTGAAGAGCCGCGGAGGATATCTGATGGGACTGACCAGCTATGGCAATTACAGCATTGAAGATACCGTGGATTTTACGGTCTATGTTCCGAAGACGGATCCTCATTTTTATACCAGCCTTGCTGTAATTCCGCTTCAGCTCATGGGATATTATGTCAGTGTAGCCAAGGGGCTGGACGTAGATAAGCCGAGAAACCTGGCCAAGAGTGTCACGGTAGAATAGCAGTCTATTGCGACATGTAATGTGAAAAAATCTCCCGAAATCGGAGGTGACCGATAATCGGGAGATTTTTGAAAAAGTGGCAAGAGCATCTTCGTCAGAAATGGAAGGTATCTTTCAGCCCCGCCCATTTTTGGTCCTTCCCGCTAATGTTCAGTGGCGTTCCGTCAGAAAGCGCATATCCTTGGGACGAGGGAGTTCCGACGTAAGTTCCAGTCACATCCGGCCAGGCAATGCCGATTTCCGGATCATTCCAGGCCAGACCGCCTTCATCGCCCGGACGGTAGAAGTCCGTACATTTGTAGCAAAATTCCGCTATGTCGCTCAGTACCAGAAAACCGTGGGCAAATCCCTGGGAAATGTAAAATTGTTTCTTGTTGTCCTCCGACAATTCCACGCCGTACCATTGGCCATAGGTATCACTGCCGCTGCGCAGATCCACCGCTACGTCGAAGACGCGGCCCCGGACAACGCGCACCAGCTTTCCCTGGGGATATTGCTTCTGGAAATGAAGTCCCCGGAGCACGCCTTTTGTGGACAGAGACTGATTGTCCTGAACAAAATTCATGGTAAGTCCGGCTTCTTCCATATCCCGCTGATTGTATGTCTCCATAAAATATCCCCGTTCATCCCCATGTACAGCAGGTTCTATAACGTAAAGTCCCTCGATCGGACATTTGGTTACTTTTATCTGTCCCATTTTATTCTAAATCTCCTTCATCATTTATAAAACTTTTAAGCCGAACGTCTATCTCCTGAAGGTATCTTCTCAGGGCATCCTGCCAGTCCGGGAGAGGAGTAAAGCCATTTTCGTTCAACTTTTCTTTACTTAACCTGCTGTTGAAAGGACGTTTCGCTTTCGAAATTCCGTATTCCGCAGTGGTGACAGGGAGAACCGTCAGACGCTCGGGAGCATATTCTTCGTGTCCCATAGCATAGGCCTGACGGAAAATTTCTTTGGTAAAATCATACCAACTGATATAGCCGGTCTTACAGCCATCTTCGGTATAGGCGCCTGTTTCTTCAGGCAGCTCAGAATTGGTAGCGTGATAGTAGCCGTATTGTTCCGTCTCGATCATATCCACCAGGAGTCTTGCCAGATCATAAGTATATGTGGGCGTTCCGATCTGATCGTCTACTACCCGAAGCATATCGTGAGTCTTGCCCAGGTTTAGCATCGTTTTAATAAAATTCTTTCCATTTTTCCCGAACACCCATGCGATGCGGACGATAAAGAATCTTTCCAGGGCGGAGGATACCGCAAGCTCACCCTCCAGTTTTGTGCGGCCATAGACGTTCAGGGGCGCGTAATCACGACAGTCCGGTTCCCAGGGGATTACTCCCTGGCCGTTAAATACATAATCGGTGGAAATGTACATCATCTTGCTGCCCAGCTTACGGCAGACATCGGCGAGATAGCCGGTACCGGCAGCATTAATAGCGTAAACTTTTTCTTTTTTGTCCTCGTCTTCCGCCAGATCTACAGCGGTCCATGCGGCGCAGTGGATGACCGCGTCAGGTTTTACCTCTGAAATAATCTTATTTACAGATTCTTGGTCCGTGATATCCATCTGCAGATAGGGCATAGAAGCTACCGCAGTGGCGTCCTGGGCTCCGCTGTAGACGGGGGCGATGTCGCTGCCAATTCCGGTATGACCGCGTCTGGCTAGTTCATTCATAACGTCGTGGCCCAACTGACCGGCAACGCCGGTTACAAATAGTTTCATAGCGCTCCTCCTAACGGTTGCCGTACATTTTTTCATAGTAATTCTGATATTCACCGGAGATGATGGTTTCCCACCATTCCTTATGATCCAGATACCACTGAATCGTCTTTTTTATGCCGTCTGCAAATTTTGTTTCAGGAAGCCAGCCAAGCTCATTGTGGATCTTGGTGGGATCGATGGCATAGCGCATGTCGTGGCCCTTGCGGTCTGTAACGTAGGTGATCAGACTTTCCGGTTTTCCAAGTTCCTTACAGATGATTTTAACAATATCAATGTTTCTCATTTCATTATGACCGCCGATATTGTAAACTTCACCCACGCGCCCCTTGTGGATGATCAGATCGATGGCCTTACAGTGATCTTCCACATATAACCAGTCACGCACATTTTCTCCTTTGCCGTAAACCGGGAGCGGCTTGTCATTTAACGCATTGGCGATCATCAGAGGAATCAGCTTTTCTGGAAAATGATAGGGACCGTAATTGTTGGAACAACGGCTTATGGTGACGGGGAGACCGTAAGTTCTGTGGTAAGCCAGTACCAGAAGGTCTGCGCCGGCTTTGGAGGAACTGTAGGGGCTGCTGGTATGGATGGGAGTTTCTTCTGTAAAGAACAGGTCCGGCCTATCCAGCGGAAGATCACCATACACCTCATCAGTGGAAACCTGATGGTAGCGCTGGATGCCGTATTTTCTGCAGGCGTCCATCAGCACAGCGGTACCTTTGATGTTAGTATCCAGAAATACTTCCGGATTTTCAATAGAGCGGTCTACATGGCTCTCAGCAGCGAAATTCACTACGACGTCAGGATGTTCCTCCTCAAACAGTTTCTCTACTGCTTCGCGGTCCGTGATACTTTCTTTGACAAATCGGAAATTCGGATCATCCATGACCGGCGCCAGCGTGGAAAGATTGCCTGCGTAGGTCAGACAGTCCAGACAGATGATCCGGTAATCCGGATATTTTTTCAGCATATGAAAAATAAAGTTGCTTCCGATAAAGCCGGCGCCGCCGGTGACAATAATTTTCATAGTTTTTCTCCTTGATTCATTTGTGGTATCATTTTTCTCATTATTACTTTATGTAAGATCAGTGACGGATATCCAGAAACTTACCGTCCAGAACATCTTTCAGGTATTGGCCGTACTGATTCTTTTTCAGAACTTCATAAACCTTTAACACTTCCTCCTCGGAAATCCAGCCATTTACATAGGCAATCTCCTCCAAACAGGCAATCTTGCGGTGCTGATGACCTTCGATAGTTTTAACAAAATTAGTGGCTTCCACAAGGCTTTCGTGGGTTCCCGTATCCAGCCAGGTAAATCCCTGCCCCAGAAGCTCCACATTAAGGTGCCCCTCCTGTAGATAGATCCGGTTCAGATCAGTGATCTCCAGTTCGCCGCGGGCAGAGGGCTTCAATCCTTTGGCGTAGTTTACCACACGGTTATCATAGAAATACAGCCCTGTGACGCAGTAATTGCTCTTGGGATGGGCTGGTTTTTCTTCGATGGAAATTGCTTTGCCATCCGGATCAAATTCTACAATGCCAAAACGCTCAGGATCATCCACATAATAGCCGAATATAGTAGCGCCCTGACCCTTTTCCGCAGTTTCTACAGCGGTTTTCAGACGTTTATGCAGACCCTGTCCCGCAAAAATATTATCCCCAAGTATCATAGCAACGGTGTCGTCCCCTATGAATGTTTCGCCGATAATAAAGGCCTGGGCCAGACCGTCGGGACTTGGCTGTATTTCATAGGAAAGGCGAACGCCGAATTGGTGACCATCTCCAAGAAGCTCCTGGAAACGCGGAGTATCCTGAGGGGTGGAAATGATCAGAATATCCCGGATGCCGGCTTTCATCAGTACGGACATTGGATAGTAGATCATCGGCTTGTCGTAGATGGGAAGAAGCTGCTTTGAGGTAACCATGGTCAGCGGATAGAGGCGTGTACCGGATCCGCCGGCTAAGATAATTCCTTTCATATGTATGTCTCCTTTGCTGGATTTAATAAATGCAATTTTTAATGATTATAAAAGGTGACGTATGGTCACCTTCAAGTATTTTTTTCATTTTTTATTATTTTTTTCCTTCCGGCTTTTGACAGTAGAACAGACCGGCGTCTTTTGTTATGGTAAATTCTCTGACCGTCTTTTTCTCAACGAAGGAACGGAATTCTTTGTAACGGTCTAAAATATATTGATTTTGATTGCCGTGGCAGGAGAGTATGTACTCGATCAGAGGTTCTGGTTTGTCCACGACAAGCGCATCCTCGTAATGAAACAGTTTTATATGCGAAAAATATGGCGTCAGAAGTTCTTTGCCGTTTTCCAAACCAAAACGCTCATATAATTTCTCTGCGGAGAGGACGATGCGGCTGTCAAATTCCTGGACAAGCTGATTCATTTCCAGCATGTGGCGGGCGCCGTAGGTACTGCAGACAAAATGTCCGCCGGGTTTTAACACTCTCAGAATTTCGGAGCAGACCGAAGAGAGATCATCGCAGTAAAACAAAATATGATTTGCAATGATAAGGTCAAAGGTTTCCGAGTCAAAGGGAATTTGGCGGCAATCGAAGACGCGGTAAATAAACCGGGGATCATCAGAGCCCACATTTCTCCGTACATCACGAATCATTCCCTCAGAGATGTCAGAGAGACAGATGGAAACATCACCGGGAAGGTTTTCTTTGTTTTCTGTCCATAAAGCGCCGTTGCCACAGCCCAGTTCCAGTACCTTCATGCCGGCATTAAGGCGGCAATGTTCCAATACCCATGGAAACCATCCCTGCGGGTTTTGGGAGTAGAGATGATGCAGGCGTATACGGGCAGAGACATTGGAGGCGTTTTTATATTGTCCCTTCAGGCTTTTTTCCATGTTTGTCAGGTGGATCAGATCCAGCATCTGACTCCAGTTAATGTCATGCTTATGTTCAATGGCGTTGGCAGTATCTTCAATGGCGCGCTCAACCATCTGCATCTGTTCAATGCGGTCCTGCACCAGCTTTTGCTGAAGTTTCAGGTTGTTCAGCATAAAATGATAATCCGCGTCGTCTATGGTCATTTCGCTAATATCATCCAATGAAAAACCGAGATATTTCAGCAACAGGATCTGCTGAAGTCTTGCCAGATCCGAATCGGTATAAAAACGGGCCCCGCTCTCATTTACAAGCGAGGGCTTAAGAATGTTCTGTTTATCGTAGAAGCGGATGGTTCGCAATGAAACATCCGCCATGCGGGCGAACTGTCCGGAGGAGTAATAACCATCAGGTTTCATAACAGTAATTTCCTTTGTAAAATTGATCATAGAAACTGCTGCGAGGGCAGCGGTTAAGAGTATTATGTATCAGCCGGGAAGAATTGTAAAGCAAATCTTTCCCGGCATCATGGGGCTATCTACAGCAGTCCTGGTATTTCTGCCGTGTTTCCATTATCTTTTTTTCCTCGGCTGCCGGGGTTGGATAATACCCTTTTGAGGACATCATGTGGAACACTTCATTCTGAATATCGTGTTCTTCGTTCAGAATGCGCATCATGGTGCTTCTGACGTGTTCGTGAGTACATTCGTTAGAAAATGTGTTGTAGTTGTCAGTAGAAAATTTTGCGATGGCCAGTGCATCGCCGAGTATCTCTTTTTCCGTATAAAGTGACGCCATGTTATCTTCCTCCTAACCGAGTAATGTGTATAGATCGTTAAAGTGCTGCTGGTGCTGATTCGCAATCTGCTCAAATTTGCTGCTGATTTCCTGATCCTGAGTCTGCTCAGCCAGCATCTGGTATTTCTTTACCAGCAGTTCTTCCTCAGACAGAGAATCATTTAACAGTGAAAGTTCTTTTTCAGATAATGTTCCCATAATTGGCCTCCTTGTTATTTGATCAGGATAAGTATGTGCAGTATTTCATTTCTTATTCTAGTTTTTGTTTCTCACTTGTAAAAAATAAAATACGTTGTATAATGAAAATGATTTGGAGGGAAGAATCATGTATAGAGAACAAATTGATGCTTACATTGAAAGTCAAAAAGAGCAGATGCTGGAGGATCTGGCAGAACTTGTAAAGATTGACAGTCAGAGAACAGAAGAAAAGCCTGGGATGCCATACGGAGAAGGACCGGCAAAGGCTCTGGAGACAGCGCAGAAACTGATGAAGAGCTATGGCCTGAATACGAAAAATTATGACAACCGTGTGGTCATGGGAGATTTTGGGCCGGGTGAAAAAGAACTGGATATCTTAGCGCATTTGGATGTGGTTCCGGTGACGGAAGACTGGACAGTGACGAAACCTTTTGAACCATTGATTCTCAATGGCAACATTTATGGCAGGGGAACAGCAGATGACAAGGGGCCGGCTATTGCCGCGCTGTACGCGGTACGAGCGATAAAGGAGTTGAAATTGCCTTTGAAAAAAAGTGTTCGTCTGGTGTTTGGATCTGACGAGGAATGCGGCTCTTCTGATCTGAAATACTATTACAGCGTAGAGAAAGAAGCGCCGTACACTTTTACACCGGACGGTGATTTTCCGGTGATCAATCTGGAAAAGGCAAGGCTGGAGAAGAAATTTCAGGCGGATTTTGGCGTGGCAGATGCCATGCCGAAAATCTTATCTCTGAAGGCGGGGGATAAGTCGAATGTAGTCCCCGGCAAAGCAGAGGCAATATTTGCAGGACTGTCGGATACAGACTTACAAACAGCGGCAGCAGAAACTGCCAAAGATACGGGCGCATGCTTTACCTGGGAAAGCACGGGAGATAAAATTGTACTTCATGCAAAAGGGACCGCGGCACATGCGTCCACTCCGGAAGCAGGAAATAACGCATTGACAGCATTGCTCTGTCTGATCAAACGGCTTCCGATTGCGAATAGTGAAGGGTATCGCAAATTGTGCGCCCTGGCGCAGCTTTTCCCCCATGGCGATACTTGTGGAAAAGCTTTAAAGGTGGATATGTCAGACGATATTTCCGGCCCGTTGACTATGAGCTTAGGTGTGCTGCGCTACACGGAAGAACATTTGGAGGGAATCTTCGACAGCCGGGCACCACTCTGTGCAACAGAGGAAAACTTGACGAAAATAGTGAGAGAGGCGTTTGAGGCATTTGGAATCGAGATGGAGAGCGGCAGCATGAAACCGGCGCACTACGTTCCGGCAGATTCCCCGTTTATAAAAATCCTTCTGGAAAGCTATGAGCGTTACACAGGTATAAAAGGAGAGCCTCTGGCAATCGGAGGGGGAACTTATGTACATGAGCTGGAAAGAGGAGTAGCGTTTGGATGTATGACAGAAGAGGTTGACAACCACATGCATGGAGACGATGAGTTCATGGTGATCGACACCATCCTGATGAGCGCGAAACTGTTCGCAGACGTGATCATAAAGCTGTGCGGCTGAAAAGCAATCAGACATCGGGCGGATTTTAGGACGACTTCCTTAGTCGTCCCAAAAGGCATGATTTCTGGAACACCCACTATGTAATGACGGCTTGTAAGGAATAATGTCTATTGAAAACATTATTCCTTCACAAGTCGTGCCGTAACGCTTTGGATTGCAGACAGTATGCTTGTACACAAAACGATCGTCGTGCGAGTGAATTCTTGCCAAAACCTTGCCGCCGCGAAAATGCATACGGTTCTATCGCATTTTCGCGGCGTGCAGATAGGTTTGCAGCAAGGGGAACGAGATAGACGTGTTTTTGTACAAGCATACTGTCTGCAATCCTCTGTAAGACAGTGGGTATTCCAGAAATCATAGATTCGGAAACACATCAAGTGTTTCCGAATCGTACTCGCCTAGGCCCGAAGGGGCGTATCCGCCGTCAGGCGGATACGCCCCTTCTTAGAAGCCGTAATTTTTCAGGATTTCTTCCGCTTTTTCGGTGTCATCGCATACGCACAATACTGCGTATTTTCCGGCGGTTTTGATGATGGCTTTGTCCAGCTTGGCAACTTCTCCCGCATTGTAACTTGCGAACAGGTTAGACTGATTGGAAACTCTTGTTTTAAAGAGCTTTTCCACACCTTCTGCCTGGGAAGATTCCTTGCATTCGATCACAGCCACCTCGCAGGCGGTGGAAGCGTTGCTCAGGTAAGCGGCTCCCTTTTCCATTTGATCATCGTTGACAAAATAGATAGAAGAGAGATCCAGGGAAGTCTTTGTCAGGGTATCGCTGGTGACAGCCTGTGACTGAAGTTCATCCGCCAGTTTATCTACATCGACGGTAATGTCTTTGTTTCCCTTGGAACAGGCGGTCAGGCAAAATGCCAGAACTGCCAGACATAAGATAAGTTTTACATGTTTCATTTCAGTATTCTCCTTTCATTTGTTCACCATTGTTGTTTGTCATTTATCTTCCTCTGTTTCGATACCATCTGTATTAGAGGTTTCCTCTGCTTCAGAAGTAATATCTGCGGACGCAGGCAGATCCACATAATGAGTTTTAAGATAATCAAGCATCTGTTTGCAATAGTACTCATACAGATGGACGCCATCGGAGGAAGCATCCTCTATGAGTGAGCCGTAGCCGTTGGTAAAGATCTCGTTCAGATTTAAATAATAGCAATAATCGTAGGTCTCGCAGATTTCCAGCAGATAACCATTGATTTTTCGGACATTTTCATTGTTATTATAGCTGGCGCTCACCTTAGATTCTTCCACGTAAATAACATTACAGATGTAAATTATCGCATCAGGCTGAAGCTTGTGGAACTGTTCTATTACTTTTTCAAAGTTGGGTAGAAAATCTTCCCAGGGATAGTAGCCCAGATCATTGGTGCCAAGCATCAGATAGATTTTGTTATACTGTATACCGCTAAGCCCCTGATAGACGGAAATATTGCCTTCCGGGGAGGCGATGGTCGCATCCGACATGCCGGAGGAGCTTAATCCCACACTGGTGAGAAAAGTCCCCTGGGTGATACCGGAAGAATTGCGGAAACCTTCCATACGGGAATCACCGATAAATACCGCATCTGAGAAATAAGAGTCATCTATCGCTGTTTCCTGCTCTTTTACCACTGCGGGGCTGTCAATTTCTTCTGATATGCGATAGGGATCTTCCGTTTCCTGGTCTGCCTGCAAAGCGGTGGAGGCAGACGCCCCTGAGACAGCTATGGATAAGCCTGCCAGCGGTGCGTCAGCAACGGAATTTCCGCTGTCCGTTACGGCTTCCGCAGAGGGAGAGAGCGGTTCATTTTCCAAATTTTGCGGTTTTTCGCTTTCGGAAGATGACGAGCTAACAGTGACAGTAGACGATGTTCCCTGTGTGAACATGGTATAGATTAATTTTCCCTCAAATAAGACCAGCACGATTACAACCAGAACCAACAGCTTCAGTACAAGCATATTGTTCTGCGGCTTTCTTTTTCTCTTTTTTTTCGTCCCCATTTTAATTTATCCCCTGTATATTCAACCATTACGGTTCTTTGTAAAAATAGAATTGATTCTAGCAATATTATATTATATAATAATCTAATTGAAAGTAAAGCGTTTTTTGATTTTTAATTTTAACAATACTAAAGAAAACAGGAGCCTGAGAGATGATTTTCAGCAGTCTGCTATTTTTATTTCGTTTTTTACCGGCAGTTATACTGCTCTATTTTATTGCGCCAAAACCGGCCAGGAATTTTGTGCTGCTGGCGACCAGTCTGGTCTTTTATGCCTGGGGGGAACCGGTATATGTTCTGCTTATGATCTGTTCCATCGTGATCTCTTATCTGGGAGGATTAGCGGTACACCACTTCATGGAAAGAGGAGAACGTGCAAAAGCGAGAGCATCGCTGATCATTTCCGTTGGCATGGGATTAGCACTGCTTGGGTACTTTAAATATGCTGATTTTCTTCTGAATACCATTAATCAGGCGATAGGCGGAAGTATAAGCCTTTTAAATCTGGCGCTTCCTATCGGAATATCTTTCTATACGTTTCAGACGATTTCCTACATCATTGATGTCTATCGAGGAAATGCCAGGGTACAGAAAAATATTATTTCCTACGGCGCTTATGTCACCATGTTTCCGCAATTGATTGCCGGTCCCATTGTCCAGTATAAGACCATCGATGAGCAGCTTCGCTACCGGAGGGAGACTGCGGAGCAGTTTGCTGCGGGAATAAACCGCTTTCTGATCGGACTTGGAAAAAAAGTATTGTTGGCGAACAATGCCGGGGCGCTCTGGGATTATATTAATGGGATGAGCGCAGGAAATGTGCCGGTACTTACGGCTTGGCTTGGGATCGCTGCTTACACGTTTCAGATATACTTCGATTTTTCCGCTTATTCTGATATGGCAATAGGACTGGGATTGATGTTTGGGTTCCATTTTCTGGAGAATTTTAATTATCCGTATCTATCTAAGAGCATCACGGAATTCTGGCGCCGCTGGCATATTTCTCTGGGAACCTGGTTTAGAGAATATGTCTATATCCCGCTGGGAGGAAACCGCAGGGGCAGACCAAAGCTGATCCGCAACACCATGATCGTCTGGCTGCTCACCGGCATCTGGCACGGCGCTAACTGGAATTTTCTGATCTGGGGATTGTATTACGGAGTTCTGCTTTTGATAGAAAAGCTGTTTCTGAAGAAATATCTGGATCGGCTGCCCGGGTGGATAAGCCATATTTACTGTATGTTCTTTGTGATGTTTGGCTGGTTTATTTTTGTTTATGACCAGATCGGAACAGGGACAGGGTTCCTGAAAGCAATGTTTGGGCTATCCGGGGGCCGTTTTATAAATCGGGAGACGATTTATCTTCTATATAACAATGCTGTGCTGCTGGCGCTGCTGATGCTGGGCAGTACAAAGCTGCCAAAACAGTTGGCCGGCAGATTTTTGGACAGACAAAAGGAACATGACTGGGTGTGCATTCTTGCACGAAGCGTATTTTACGCAGCGGTATTTTTGCTGTCTGTTGCATACCTGGTGGACGCGTCTTATAATCCGTTCCTATATTTCAGATTTTAAGGAGTCAAGTTTTCATGACAGAGCAAATGAATCATAAACAGTCCTGGAATATCATCACACTGTTCCTAGTCATGATATTCGGACTGACGATAGCGACGTTTGTAAAGCCGGATACCGATTTTTCCGAAAGCGAAAACCGTTCTCTGGCTTCACGACCGAAATTTTCTTTTGCGTCACTTTTTCGTGGTGAATATACAAAAGAATATGAGGATTATCTCACGGATCAATTTGTGCTTAGAGATCAATGGATCGGGGTGAAGACACAGGCCGAGCGGCTGTGTTTCCGGCAGGAGATCAATGATATTTATTTCGCAAAGGATGATTATCTGATCGAGAAACACACGGGGAGCTTTGTCTCCGATCAGGCAAAGGCTAATATTTCCTATCTTGGCGCGTTTGCGGAGCAATGTGCCGATACCTATGGGCTGCAGCATCTGACCGTGATGATAGTACCTAACGCGGTGGACATTTTAAGAGAAAAACTGCCAGCTTTCGCGGCTCCCTATGACGAAGAGGTGTATCTTCAGCAGATACGGGAAGCACTGCCGGAGGAGAGCTGGTTTGACGCTTCCTCTGTGCTGCGCTCGCATAAGGAGGAGCCTATCTATTACCGGACGGATCACCACTGGAAAACCCTCGGCGCGTTTTATGTTTTTGCTGCCTGGGCAGGGGAACAGGGCTTGAGTGAGGTGAAGACGGAGGATTATACGGTGGCCACCGTGACAGATACTTTTGAGGGGACGATCGCCTCGAAGGTGGGAACAAAAGTAAAGGCGGATACAATTGAAACCTACGAAAACAAAGAACCGGTTACCTATGATCTGACCTACAATCAGACCAATGATGTGCGCAGCAGCGTTTATCAGGCCAGCGCTCTGGAGCGGAAGGACAAGTACGCATATTTTTATGGTGGAAATTACGGGTTGATCGAAGCATCCACCGATGCACATACAGGACGAAAATTATTGGTGATCAAGGATTCTTACGCGCATTGCTTTGTACCGTTCACTTACTCCTTATTTGATGAGGTGGACATGGTGGATCTGAGGTATTTCAATCAAAGTCTTTCCGAATACATGAAAAAAGGGGATTATACGGATATTCTCTTTTTATATAATGCTTCCGGATTTGCCGAGGACAGCAGCCTGATACGGCTGACGACATAAAATACAGGTATAGAAAGGCAGGAGATATTATGAGTTATGCAGATCAGATTTTTATCAATATGTGCCGGGATATTATCGAAAATGGCACCAGTACGGAGGGGGAAAAAGTGCGTCCCATATGGAAAGATGACGGAAGTTACGCCTATACCATTAAGCGTTTTGGCGTGGTAAATCGTTATGACCTGAGAGGGGAATTTCCGGCGCTGACGCTTCGCAGGACTGCTTTAAAGAGCGCGTTCGATGAAATTTTGTGGATCTGGCAGAAAAAGTCAAATAATATTCATGACCTGCACAGTCATATCTGGGACAGCTGGGCGGATGAAGACGGAAACATTGGTAAGGCTTACGGTTATCAGATGCAGGTGAAACACCAGTACAAAGAGGGAATGATGGATCAGGTTGACCGGGTGCTGTACGATCTGAAGAATAATCCATACAGCCGCAGGATCATGACCAATATCTATGTGCATCAGGATCTTCATGAGATGAATCTGTACCCCTGCGCTTACAGTATGACCTTTAATGTGACAAAAGAGCCGGAGCAGGAGAAACTGGTGCTGAACGCTGTATTAAATCAACGTTCCCAGGATGTACTGGCAGCAAATAACTGGAATGTATGCCAGTACTCCCTGCTGCTGATGATGATTGCGCAGTGCTGCGATATGATTCCCGGAGAATTGCTGCATGTGATCGCGGATGCACATATTTATGACCGCCATATTCCTTTTGTGAAAGAACTCATCAGCCGCACGCCTTTTGAAGCTCCGAAAGTGTGGCTGACTCCGGAAGTGAAGGACTTTTATTCCTTCACTACCGATGACCTGCATGTTGAAAATTATCAGACAGGACCGCAGATAAAGAATATCCCCATAGCGGTATAAGCGACGCAGGATGGAGATGTGAAAAACAATGTGAATATATGATTATTGTATAGAAAGGAATGAGTGAGATCATGAATATTATCGTGGCAGTGGACCGCAATTGGGCTATTGGATACAAAAATAAGCTGCTGGTGAGTATCCCCGCGGATATGAAGTTTTTCCGGAGCACTACTACAGGTAAGGTAGTAGTTATGGGGAGAAAGACGCTGGAAAGTTTTCCAAACGGGCTTCCGCTAAAAAACCGGATCAACATCGTTCTGACGGCAAACCGGGAGTTTAAAGTGAAAGACGCTATTATTTGTCATTCCGTGGAAGAACTGCTGGAGGAACTGAAAAAGTACGACAGTGACGATATCTATGTCATCGGGGGAGACAGTATCTACCATCAGATGCTTCCGTACTGCAATGTGGCTCATGTGACAAAAATTGACCATGCCTATGAGGCAGACACCTGGTTCCCGAATCTGGATGAACTCCCGGAGTGGGAGATCACAGCGGACAGTGAGGAACAGACTTATTTTGACCTGGAATACCAATTCCTGAAATACGAACGAAAGTGATTCGGGAAGCGCTGATTTAAGTGCTTCCCTCACAGGTAACAATATAAACAACGAAAAGAGGGAGAACAATGTTAGAATATCGCTATGACACACAATTGTTGATTGAAGGAGAAAATCTGGACGAAGACGCGATCAGCGATTACTTCAACGAGAATTTTAAAGGAGACTGCCTGCTGGCAGTAGGAGACGAGGAACTGATCAAAATCCACTATCACACCAACGAGCCGTGGAAAGTACTGGAATACTGCGCGTCTCTTGGTGAGATCTACGACATTGTAGTAGAGGATATGGACCGCCAGGCCAGAGGCTTGAAGGGCTGAGAGACAGTAATATCCTGAAAGTTGGGAAACTGTCGCATTAAGCGTATAAAGGGGCTGACGCACTAATGCATACTTTGCATGATTATGCAATAAAATGCTTAGTGCGTCAGCTCCGAAATTGCTTAATGGGATAGTCCAATCCTTTATTTCTTTTTTGAACTCCTGTATTTTTCTTCGCAGTACTTACAGCGGTACACTTCATTTTCTTCATCTGCCAGGAAGAAAATGTGGTCGAGTTCCTGCTCGATGGAGGTGATACAGCGGGGATTTTTGCAGTGGATGATGTTCACCAGCTTTTCAGGCAGAGACAGGATCTTTTTCTGCACAATTTCTCCGTTCTGAATGATGTTGACGGTAATATTATGATCTACGAAGCCCAGTACATCCAGGTTAAGATCTTCAATGGGACATTCCACTTTGATTATGTCCTTTCTTCCCATCTTATCACTGCGCGCGTTCTTGATGATGGCTACGCAGCAGTCCATTTTATCCAGTTTCAGGTATTTATAGATATCCATGGATTTACCGGCTTGAATATGATCCAGGACTACGCCTTCGTTTAACTGTCCAACACTTAACATACTTTCACCTCCAATAATGTAAGAATCAGTGCCATTCGAACATAGACTCCGTACTGTACCTGTTTAAAATAGGCGGCCCTGGGATCATCGTCTACTTCCACTGAAATTTCATTGACCCGGGGAAGGGGATGAAGCACATACATATCCTTTGGTGCAAGTTCCATTTTCTGCTTGTCCAATATATAAAAGTCTTTCATGCGGACATAATCCTCTTCGTTAAAGAAGCGTTCCTTCTGAACACGGGTCATGTATAGCAGATCCAGTTCCGGTAGAGCGTCTTCCAAACGAATGACTTCTTTAAATTCCTGATGATTCTTGCGCAGTACATCCTCTCTGACATAATCCGGGATGCGTAGTTCTTCCGGGGAAATCAGTACAAAACGTACATTTGGATAGCGAACCAGCGCATTGATCAGAGAATGTACGGTACGGCCGAACTTGAGATCTCCGCAAAGGCCAATGGTAATGTTATCCAAACGCCCTTTCATGGAGCGGATGGTAAGCAGATCAGTCAGTGTCTGGGTGGGATGCTGATGACCGCCGTCGCCGGCATTGATCACCGGGATTCCTGATTTCAGGGAAGCCACCAGGGGAGCGCCTTCTTTTGGATGCCGGATGGCGGCAATGTCAGCGTAGCAGGAGATGACGCGGATCGTATCGGAAACGCTTTCTCCTTTTGCTGCTGAACTGGAATCGGCCGAAGAAAAACCAAGTACGCTGCCGCCCAGATTCAACATTGCTGCTTCAAAACTGAGTCTGGTTCGTGTACTTGGTTCATAAAACAAAGTAGCTAATTTTTTGCCTTCACAGGCGTGTGCGTATTTTTGCGGGTTGGCTTCAATGTCATTTGCCAGATCAAGAATCTGATCCAACTCCTTGACAGTCAAATCCAAAGGGCTCATTAGATGTCTCATAATATCCTCCTTTTCCGATGCTGAACACATTTCTACCATCATATACGAAAGACGATAGAATTTCAAGAAGTTTTTAAGTTTATTTTGCAATTATAAATGAATTGATTTATAATGGGCGTAAACGGGCATGGCCTGTAAGACGCAAATAACAGGAGGCAGACAGATATGGCTTACACTGAGAAGAAGAGAAGTATGTTTTTAGGACTTCCATGGACGTTTACAACCTATAAAATCACTGAAGAACTGATCACGGTCAAGGAAGGACTGCTCCGAAAGACGGAAAATGACTGCTATATGTACAAGATTGTAGATGTTCGTCTGGAGACCAGTCTTTTGGAACGGATCCTGGGTTTGGGAACCGTACATTGCTTTGGCGGTGATGTGACAAATCCGGATCTGATCCTGCGGCATATAAAGAACGCGAAGGAAATCAAGGATTTTATTCTCCATTATTCGGAGGATCAGAGGTTAAAGAGAAAAACTTTAAATACCCAGAATATCAGCGGAGGCCCGGGACTGGGCCATATGGCTGCTCATGATCCCTGTATGTTCTGATCTGAGGATTTTCTTAGTGGTGCTGTTGAAAAACTGGTATCAAAGACGGCAGAGGATCCATTCAAAAAGAAGCCCGGCAATGAACCAGAGAGGCGCGTAATCCAGACGGATCAAACCGTCCACATTCCATGCAGCCTGACTGTAATCCCAAGGACACAGGTTCATTTCCCGTAAAAGGAATCCGGTGATATATTCCACAGAAAAAATGCACATCATATAGATCAAACCTCTGAAGAATATATTCAGAGGTTTTAATATTTGATAGACTGGTCCGATGGCAGCTGCCATCCCGTAGATAGGAAACATCCAGAGGGAAGAATGGCCGGTGAGGTGTCCGTCTCCCTGACGGAGAGATTGAAAACCAGTCCAGAAGATTTCTAAACCCCATCCGATGATCCCGCATTTAACAAATGATATCATCTGCTTTCTCCTTTTTGTAATTTCTTTCGCTGTTTATTTTCATAGTGTTCTCAGTAAATCGCAATTTATTCGAATGTGCTTGCATTTTAAATGATATATGCTATAATTGCGATAAATAAATAATAGCGAAGTAGGAATTAGCGCGTTAAGTTGTCAGTGGCTGGGGAGTCGCCCTGAACCGAAGAGCCTCATGATCTTATCATGCAGGCTTGCGATGCTTTTTCCGCACCCGTTGCTACATATATGGGAACATCTCATAATGTGGAGGGATTATTATTTATCAGGTCACCATTTATATCACATTAGGAGGTGTTTT
>CACYXH010000030.1 GCA_902778245.1 uncultured Lachnospiraceae bacterium
GAAGGTATGTAAAAGTATCTTTATTCCTCGATAGCTCAATGGTAGAGCATTCGGCTGTTAACCGAAGGGTTGTTGGTTCGAGCCCAACTCGGGGAGTTTCTTTTTATAAAGAAATGAGAAGGACGTTGCACTGTGGCCGCGTTTGGATAGGTTTTACTAAGGCTCCTTGGTCAAGCGGTTAAGACACCGCCCTTTCACGGCGGTAACATGGGTTCAAATCCCGTAGGAGTCATTTTTCTGTATGCATTTGCATATAATTAATACTGTAAAATAAATATGGCGCCATAGCCAAGTGGTAAGGCAAAGGTCTGCAACACCTCTATCACCAGTTCAAATCTGGTTGGCGCCTCTTGAAAATCCCTGAAAAATCAGGGATTTTTTTTATATATTTTCGTAATCTTCGTTATAATACAACATAATGGATTATGACTGGGTTGTACTAAGATTTGAAAGTAGTTAAAAAAATAAGTCGGCGTACGGTGAAAACAAAACTGATATAAAGTTCGGAGGGTAAAAATATTAAAAAAATGAAGTAATGAAATTCAGAATTGACAAACGAAAATATGCAAGGGTATAATCTGAGACAACAAGAAACAACGAGGTTTCGGTAAGCACTTTACCGGAACCTTTTTGTGTCTTGAGGCAGTCAAAAAGCTAAGTAGTAAAAAGAGGAGGAAAGTTTATGAAGAAAAAAGTGGTATGTATGATTTTGGCAGCGTCTATGATGACTTCAATGCTTGCAGGAACACCCGTTTTTGCAGAAGAAGAGGACAACGTGATCAAAATCGGTGTGATCTGCTCCATGACAGGCGGCAATGCGGTATATGGCGAGGGTGCACAGAACGCAATTGATCTGGCGGTAGAGGAGATTAACTCCAGTGATTCTGAATATAAAGTAGAGATTGTGAATGGAGGAAAAGTAGCGGATGACGCTACAGACGCAAAACAGGCCATCAATGCATACAACAGCGTTATGGCGGACGCACCGGAAGCCATCGTGGGAAGCTTTTTCTCATCCGTGACACTGCCGATCGCAGAACAGGCTGCAAACGATGGTATGCTGGTTCTGGCAACGGGAGCTACCAATAAAGACGTTACATTGAAAGGCGACAGCATTTTCCGTAACTGTTTTATCGATCCGTATCAGGGCGAGATGGCGGCATTATTTGCCAGCGAGCAGGGCTGGACATCCGCTGCGGTTATTTACGCGAAGGACGATGACTATTCCAATGGTCTGAAGGAAGCATTTATTGAGAGCGCAGAAGCAAAAGGCATTGAAATCGTGTATACCGGCGAGTGTACAACGAAAGACACAGACTTCTCCTCACAGGCATCTCTGGCAGCGGCCAGCGGAGCGGATTTTCTCTTCTTCCCCTGCTTCCTTGATGTAGTTCCGCTTCTGGTGAGCGCTGCAAGAGACGCTGGTTTTGAAGGCGCGATCATGGGCGGTGATTCCTGGGACGGCTGCGATACCGCAGGAATGGAAGATTACTTTGAGAACTGCTATTTCACGAACCATTATTCATCGGAAGATACAGCTCCTGCAGTGGCAAACTTTGTTTCCAAATATACTGAGTCCTATGGAACCGAGACTCTGAATGCCTGCGCAGCCCTTTACTATGACGCAATTTATATGATGGTACAGGCTGCTGAAAACGGCGGAGGAACCGATACTGCTTCTCTGGTGGAAGGAATGACAGGAATGGAATTCACCGGTGTTGGCGGTCATATAACACTGGATGAGTATGGCAACGCGATTAAATCTGTCGTAGTAAACCACTTTGTGGACGGCGAAGTAAAATGGCTTGAGACTTTGAGCCCGGAAGGGGAAAAGACAGAATAACAGCGAAGTAAGACAAGATGACCACGGAGTAAGACAAGATGACCACGGGATGTGCATGCGGACTGATTGACCGGATGCACATCCTTTCTAAGGAAAAACGATCTTATCGGTGGTTTCCCTAAAAAACAGGAAAGGAAAACAGGTTATGACAGTATCTTTATTTGTACAAAGCCTGATCAATGGTTTGAACCAGGGTGCCATCTATGCATTGATTGCCCTCGGCTATACTATGGTTTACGGCATTATCCGCATGATCAATTTTGCCCATGGCGATTTTATCATGATCGGATCCTACACATTATTTTATACCATTCCTTTGATGGTTAATATCGGAATGCCCGCATGGATGGCTGTGATCCTCGCTGTTATTGTCTGCACGATCGTTGGCATTCTGGTTGAGACAATTGCTTACAAGCCGGTACGAAAGGCCGGTCCAATGTCCGCTCTGATCACCGCGCTGGCTATGAGTATTTTTCTGGAGAATCTGGCAATGGCGCTATTTGGCGCAAAACCGCATAACGTGCAGAAAATCTTTAGTTTGCCAACCATAAATGTAGCTGGGGTGGCATTGCCGATGAATGTGCTTCTGACCATCGTGATCGGGCTTGCCATCATGCTTCTGATGCAGATTTTTATTAAAAAGACAAAAATCGGAAAGGCTATGCGCGCTGTTCCCCAGGATCGGGATGCAGCGATCCTGGCAGGAATCAATGTGGACAAAATTATCACCCTGACATTTGCCATCGGTTCAGGGCTGGCTGCCATCGCTGCGCTGATGTACTGTGCAAAATATCCCAGGGTTACCAACGATATGGGTTCTATGATGGGTATCAAGGCGTTTATCGCAGCTGTTCTTGGCGGTATTGGCGTGATCCCGGGAGCTATGCTGGGAGGTATTCTGGTGGGACTGATCGAGATTTTTGTAAAATTGTATGCGCCCGGATGGTACGAGGCGATTACTTACAGTATTCTGATTGTTATCTTGTTGGTAAAACCGTCCGGCATTCTCGGTAAGAATGTGGGCGAGAAAGTCTGAGGGAGGGACCATTATGAAAATGCCAAAGAAAATGAAACTGTCCTATCTGCTGAACTTTCTCGGACTGGTTTTATTATTCAGTATCTTTGTATTAATGTTTGAGTCGAAGATTTTCGGAACCTCTACTACCTATATTAAGGGAATCTTTACCACAGCCTGCTACACCATTATTATGGTAACCTCCCTTAATCTGGTGGTGGGCTGCATGGGAGAATTTTCTCTGGGTCATGCCGGCTTTGTGTCAGTAGGGGCCTATTTCTCCGCTATTACATCCAATGCTCTGGCGGGACGGGGGATTCCGGATCTGCTGCTTCTGATCATTGCCCTGATAGCAGGCGGCCTGGCGGCAGGTCTGACCGGCATTTTAGTGGGAATTCCGGCGCTGCGTTTGCGGGGAGATTACCTGGCCATCGTCACGGTAGCTTTTGCAGAAATCATTCGCGTTGCTTTTTGTAATTTCGAGATTACCGGAGGCGGGAAGACCATGAGCGGCATCGCAAAACTGGCGGATTTCTACTGGGCGTTCTGGATCATGGTAATCTGCGTGACGGTCATGTTTATGTATGTCAGAAGCCGTTATGGACGGACGGTAAAAAGTATTCGTGAGGACTACATAGCCGCTGCGGCATCCGGAATCAATGTAACTTACTACAAGGTTCTCACTTTTGCAGTGGCAGCATTTTTTGCCGGAGTGGGCGGCGGTCTTTACGCACACTACATGACGGCGATGATCCCCACCAATTTTAACTTCAACTATTCAGCGGAGCTTTTATCTGAGGTGATCATTGGCGGTACCGGATCGCTTACCGGCTCTGTGATCGGTGCGGCATTCTTATCATCGCTTCCGGAACTGATGCGCCAGTTTTCCACCTACCGTATGCTGGCTTATTCCATCGTATTGGTGTTGGTTATGATCTTCCGTCCGGGCGGAATTTTCGGAACCTGGGAGTTTTCATTGACCAGGCTGCTTGAGCGAGTGGCCGGAAAAGCACCAAAAGCACAGAAGGGAGGAGAATGATTATGTCAAATGAAAAAACAACTCCCGTATTAAAGGCTCAGCATCTTGGGATTCAATTTGGAGGCCTGAAGGCTGTAGATGATTTTAACATGGAAATCGGACAGTCGGAACTGGTAGGTCTGATCGGGCCAAACGGAGCCGGAAAAACCACCGTGTTTAACCTGATCACCGGCGTCTATAAGCCGACAGAAGGCTCTTTCTATCTGAATGGGGAGAAGATGAACGGCAAGAAGACGCACCAGATCGTGGAAGCCGGAATTGCCCGCACCTTCCAGAACATCCGCCTGTTTAAAAAGATGACGGTAATTGACAATGTGAAGGTGGCGATGCAGGAAAAGAAAAGTACTTACCGTATGGCAGATGCCGTATTCCGAACAAAAAAATACTGGGCGGAGGAGGCCGAACTTACCAAGAGAGCAAAAGAACTCCTGGAGGTGGTACATCTTTCCGGAAAGGAAGATTTGCTGGCAGCTAACCTTCCTTATGGTCAGCAGAGACGTCTGGAGATTGCCAGAGCGCTGGCAACGGATATGAAGCTTCTGCTTCTGGATGAACCGGCAGCCGGCATGAATCCCACAGAGACAGAGGAGCTTCTGGAGATCATAAACTATATCCGGGATGAATTCAAGGTTTCCGTGCTTCTGATCGAACACGATATGAGTCTGGTCATGAAGATCTGCCAGAGAATCCAGGTGTTGGATTTTGGAACTACCATCGCCGCCGGCACACCGGAGGAAATTGCCAATAATCCGAAAGTCATCGAGGCATATCTTGGAAAAGAAGATGAGTAGAAGGGGGGAGAACGATGCTGGAAATTAAGGAGCTGAACGTCTCCTACGGAGCGGTTCACGCGATTCATGGAGTGTCCATAAAAGTAAATGACGGAGAAATTGTGTCTCTGATCGGAGCAAACGGAGCCGGAAAGACAACGATTCTTCGCACCATATCCGGTCTGAAGAAAGCAGATTCCGGTGAGATCATTTTCGACGGAGCAGATCTTAGAAAGACAGAGCCAAGCAAGATCATCAGTCTGAAATTAGCCCATGTACCGGAGGGAAGACATATTTTCCCGGATATGACGGTGGAAGAAAATCTGGAGATGGGCGCATACGCAGATGCCACCAACGCCGAGGCAGTTATGGAGGATGTTTATGAACGATTTCCCAGACTGAAGGAGCGGCGCAAACAGCTGGCCGGCACGTTATCCGGCGGAGAACAGCAGATGCTGGCGGTTGGAAGGGCGCTGATGGCACAGCCCAAAATGATCCTGATGGATGAGCCGTCTATGGGACTGTCTCCGCTGCTGGTAAAAGAGATTTTTTCAATTATAAAAGAGGTGAATAAAAAGGGCATTACGATACTTCTTGTTGAACAGAATGCAAAAATGGCGCTGTCTATTTCTGACAGGGCATATGTGCTGGAAACAGGAAAGATCACGATTGAAGGCCCGGCACAGGATCTGTTGAATGACGAGAGAGTGAAGAAGGCTTATCTTGGGCAGTAGGAGGGATATCATGGCAGAAAACGGAAATTATTTTGCAATTGTCATTACCCGTACATGCGGAAGCGGAGGAGGCAGCTATATCGGCAAGAAACTTGCAGAGGATTACGGAATTGATGTGTACGACCGCAAACTCCTTCGCCTGGCTTCGGATAACAGCGGCATTAACGAAGCAATTTTTGCCAACGCGGATGAAAATACAAAGAAGACCATGCTGTATCGGGTTTCCCGTAAAATCTATAATGGGCAGGTAATTCCACCGGAGAGCGGTAATTTTTTGTCCGATCAGAATTTATTTAAATATCAGGCGGACGTATTAAGGGCATTGCTGGACCGGGAATCCTATGTTTGCATTGGCCGGGCAGCAGATTATGTGCTGAAAGACAAGAAAAATGTGCTGAGCGTTTATCTGGACGCGCCTTACGATTGGAGAGTAGAGCGTGAGACGGTGCGGCAGGGGATCAGTGCCTTTGACGCCATCCGCTACATCAATCGGTTGGATAAATACCGTGAGGCTTACTACACCTACCATACCGGAAAAAAATGGAAGGATCCAAGCAACTACGATCTGTGCCTGGATACCTCAAGTCTGGGACTGGATGGATGCGTTGCCCTGATTGAATACTACATGAATTTAAAATTTGGCATAAAGATGCCGTAAAAAAGGAGAGCAGAGGCAGAGAAAATGTTGAAAGAGTTAGCTTACTATGACGGCGTGTGGGGAGCACCGGAAGATGTTAGGATTCCCTTTAATGACAGAGTCCATTTCTTTGGAGACGGTGTATATGACGCGACTGCCGGCGGCAATCACGTGGTTTATCTGCTGGATGAGCATTTGGATCGGTTCTACACCAGCGCAAAAGCTTTAGACATTAAAATACCGATGGAAAAAGAGGAACTGGGAAATCTTCTGACACAGCTGCTTGGGCAGGTGGAAGGAGAAACTCATTTTGTTTACTGGCAGGTGACCAGAGGAGCCGCCAGCAGAAACCATGCGTATGATGAGGATATGATGGGGAAACTGTGGATCATGATCCGGCCGGCGGTTCTGAATGATCCGGATCGGCCCATTAAGCTTACTACCGCGGAGGATACAAGGTTTTACCATTGTAATATCAAAACATTAAACCTGATACCGTCGGTTGTAGCAACCCAGAATGCAAAGCGCCTTGGAGTGGATGAAACGGTATTTCACAGAGGAGATATTGTTACGGAATGTGCCCACAGCAATGTATGCATCTTAAAGGACGGCGTTTTCTACAGTCATCCCAACGATTGCTATATCCTGCGGGGAATTGCCAAGACACACCTGATCAAAGCATGCTATAAACTGGGGATCACGGTAATGGAACGGCCGTTTACATTGGAAGAATTGTTTGCGGCAGATGAGATCATAGTGTCGTCTTCCTCCAATTTCTGCCTTCATGCAGAGAGTATTAACGGGGTCAAGGTGGGCGGCAAAGATCCGGCGAACTTAAAGAAAATTCAAGATGAAGTGGTCCGGGAATATCTGGAATACACAGGGAAAGAGAGTATGTTTGATGAATAAGGAAGAACTGGACAAGAAGAATATCGGGGAAAATCTGGATATGCTGATGACGCTTGATCCCCGGGGCTACGGGGTCTGCCGCATTCTCTATGACGGATGCCGGAAAATGGCGGAGCAGCCGCTGACCATGCATGCGGCGGAGGCTCTGTGCAATACAATAAAGGAAAATGATGTGGTGTTCCTTATGACCGGGTTTGTGCTTCTTCCTTACCGGGTGCCGGAAATGGACGGTATGGTAGCAACGATTCTCATGGCACGGGCACTGATCGAGGCATTTCATGCCAAACCGGTGGTAATCTGCCCGCAGGAGTGTGTGCAGGCGGTGATCAATTGTGGACATACCGTCGGATACCATGTTTATGAGGATATGGAACTGCTGCAGGAGATGCCGCTTTCTATGGGCGTGATACCGTTCACGAAAAACGCACAGGAGGCCCGGACTCAGGCAGAAGATATTTGTAAAAAAATAATGCCGAAGGCAATGATCGCTATTGAAGCGCCCGGGGCGAACGCAGTGGGAAAATACCACAATGCCATTGGAAAAGATGTGACGGACCTGGAGGCAAAGTCAGATGTTTTGTGGAATTTGCTGCGGGATCTGGGTGTCCTTGGCGTGGCCATCGGAGATCTAGGAAATGAGATCGGCATGCATTCATTGGCAAAACACATAAAAAGATACATTCCATTTACATCAAAAAATGAATGCATATGCGGCTGCGGCGGCGGTATCCTGGCAGCCACGGAAACTGATTATCTAATTACGGCGACCTGTTCTGACTGGGGCTGTTACGGACTCATTGCGGCAATCGCGTTTTTGAAAAAAAATATCCGTATTCTCCATGATGAATTATTAGAGGAGGAAGTCATGAGGGAAGCCTCCCGCTGTGGCATGATCGATATGACAGGATCTCTTCAGCCTGGTATTGACGGATTTGATTTAAAGATGAATACCGGAATCGTCAGCATGATGCGTCAGTGCACAGAATATGCTTTAGAACATAACGGTGAATTTGATCACTGGTACGGACCGGTTCTGGAAAAAGGATTTTTTGACGGAGTATAAAAGAATGGATGCTTTCATCAAACCTGTGGGAGATCAGGCAGCGTTGGTGGTCTTTGAACAGAGAATTGCAGAGGATGTGAATCAGAAAGTCATGGCCCTGAAAAAGCAGGTGGAACTGTTGCGGGGAGACAGGGTACTGGAAACAGTACCCGCCTTTGCGTCGCTGCTGGTGTATTATGATCCGTTAAAGAGCGACTACGCTTCTATGGAAAAGCTTCTGAAGAAGTTGGTGACAAAATTAAAAGACGGAAAGATGTCCTCTGGAAGAACAGTAGAAATTCCGGTGTGCTATGGCGGTAAATATGGAGAGGATCTGGAGTATGTGGCAAAGCATGCGGGGCTTTCCCGGGAAGAGGTTATCCGAATTCACAGCGGGAAGGATTATCTTATTTACATGTTAGGATTTCTGCCGGGTTTTCCGTATCTTGGGGGATTAGATCAGAGACTGTTTACTCCGAGACTGGATAATCCGAGAACCCGGATCCCGGCAGGAAGTGTTGGGATAGGCGGTGAGCAGACCGGTATCTATCCCATGGAATCTCCCGGAGGATGGCAGCTGATCGGACGTACTCCCCTGAATCTTTTTTCACCGGACAACGGCGGGAAATTAATGTATGAGGCGGGGGATCGGATACGCTTTGTGCCCATCAGTGAAGCGGAGTATAAAAAGAGGGTGGCAGAATGGCAATAAAAATTCTTACCGTGGGTCCTCTGACTACTGTTCAGGATTTTGGACGCAGCGGTTTTGGCAGCCGGGGTTATCGAAGATGCGGGGCCTGTGATAAATATTCCATGCAGATTGCCAATATCCTGGCGGGAAATATGGAAGACTGTGCTTTAGCAGCAGTACTGGAGTTTACATTAAGCGGTGGAAAAATGGAGTTTACGGATAACTGTCAGATTGCTTTGGCAGGCGCTGACATGTCTCCGAAATTGAATGGAAACCCAATTGCCATGTATCGATCTGTAAAAACTAAGGCAGGGGATATACTGGAACTTGGAATGGCTGTTGATGGTCTTCGGACTTATCTGGCGGTAGGAGGCGGCATTGATACGGAGAAGGTAATGAGCAGCCGTGCAACCGACTGTACCTGTGGGATAGGCGGCATGGACGGAAGAGCGCTCCGGGAGGGTGATGTGCTGAAAACCGGAGTGTCCGGCAAAGAAAAAGTGGAGTTTGTCATTACAGAGGAGATGTTCTGGCTGAAGAAGCCTTCCCATCCTTATCGCAGCGTAGGAAATCAGCTATTGCCGGTGCTGCGAGTGGTAGCGGGGCCTCAGGAAGAGGCTTTTACCAAGGAGGCCAGGGAGAATTTACGGCGGGAAGTTTATAAGATCAAAGTGGATTCGGACCGTATGGCCGTACGCCTGGAAGGACCGGAACTGAAAACAAAGGAGGGTTCCGACATCATTTCAGATGGTATTGTGGAAGGTTCTGTCCAGATATCTTCCAACGGGCTGCCTATGGTAATGCTGGCGGATCACCAGACAACAGGCGGTTATGCCAAGATCGCCACTGTGATCAGCACCGATATCCCGGCGATCGCGCAGCGAAGACCGGGGGAATGCATCGGATTTGAATATATCACTCCGGCCCAGGCCGGAGAAGCATACAGAAAAGAAGTGAGAAAACTAGCATGGCTGAAAAAAGAAATTGTTATGAAACAGAAAAACCGGAAGTAGTAAGAAGACTGATCCGAGAGGGGAAAATAGACTGTCCTACCACTGGGATGTGCGGCGGCTATGCTCAGGCAAATCTGGTGATGCTGCCAAAAGAGCTGGCTTGGGATTTTTTGCTCTTCTGTCAGCGAAATCCCAGAGCCTGCCCGCTGCTTGAGGTTTCAGATGCCGGCAGCAGGACCTTTCCGGTGTTTGGGAAGGGATGCGATATTACAAAGGATGTTCCCCGTTACCGGGTCTATGAAAATGGCATTATGACGGGAGAATACACAGATGTATCGAATATTGTCGATCAGTGTGGGTATGAGCTGGTAAGCTTTCTCATCGGGTGCAGCTTCTCTTTTGAGTTGGAACTCCTGGAAGCAGGGATTCCGGTACGGCAGATTGAAGAGGGCGTGAATGTGCCGATGTATAATACCAATATTCCCTGTGAAACGTCGGGGAGATTTAGCGGAAATATGGTAGTCAGCATGCGCCCTATTCCCCACAGACTTGTTCCTTCAGCTGTGACTGTGACGGCAGCCATGCCCCGGGTACACGGGGCGCCGGTTCAGATCGGGTATCCGGAGGCCATCGGTATTACCGATCTTGCCCATCCTGATTACGGCGATATGGTTACGATACGGGAGGGAGAGGTGCCGGTCTTCTGGCCCTGCGGAGTGACGCCCCAGGCGGTGGTAATGCACTCGAAACCGATATTTGCCATCACCCATGCCCCAGGGCATATGTTTATCACAGACGTAAAAAATGTGCAGCTGAAATTATAATAGGACTTTTAGAAGGAAGAGTACAATCATGTGTTTCATCGATTTAAATTGTGATCTGGGAGAGAGTTTTGGAGCATATAAAATAGGTATGGATGAGCAGGTGGTGCCACACATCACCTCGGCAAATGTGGCTTGCGGCTTTCATGCAGGAGACCCCATGGTAATGCAGCATACCGTTGAACTGTGTAAAAAATACAATGTTGGCATCGGGGCGCACCCGGGATATTTGGATCTGCAGGGATTTGGAAGAAGAAATATGAAAATTTCCAATGAAGAAGCAGAGGCGGATATCATTTATCAGGTGGGGGCGCTCAAAGCGTTCTGTAAAAGCGCGGGAGTACCACTGCATCATGTAAAACCTCACGGGGCGCTTTACAATATGGCCGGAAAAGATTATGATCTGGCAATGGCTATCTGCCGGGGAATCAGGGCAGTGGATCCTAATCTCAAGATACTGGCGCTCAGCGGAAGCTGCATGATCCGGGCGGCAGAAGAAATCGGGCTGGATGCAGTCAGTGAAGTATTTGCCGACCGCGCTTATCAGGCGGACGGTTCCCTGGTTCCCCGGACGCAGCCCGGCTCCATGATCACAGATGAGGAAGAGGCAATTGCCCGTGTAGTTAGGATGGCAAAGACGGGGACAGTGACCGCCATTGATGGAACAGAGGTATTGCTCTGCGCCGATTCGGTCTGCGTCCATGGAGACGGAGAAAAAGCATTGATGTTTGTGCTGAAAATAAGAGAGGCTCTGAAAAACGCCGGTGTTGAAGTAAGGAGATTTTAATGAAAAAGGCGCTTGTCTATGGGATACTTGCATCCCTGTTTTTCGCATTCACCTTTATATTTAACCGAAGCATGAATCTGACGGGCGGGTATTGGATGTGGAGTGCCAGCCTGCGGTATCTGTTTACCCTTCCGCTGCTCTGGATCCTTGTGCAGCGTCAGAACGGCATGGACGAAGTGATGAAAGAGATCCGATCCAATCCGGCCCGATGGATCTTGTGGAGCACGGTAGGTTTCGGTTTGTTTTACCTGCCAATGACCATGGCCTCTGTCTATGGGGAATCCTGGTTTGTAGCAGCTACCTGGCAGCTTACCATTGTGGCGGGGGTTCTGCTGACCCCCCTTTTCGGGAAAAAGATCCCGGTAAAAAATCTTGCGTTTTCCGGGGTGATCCTGTCGGGTATTTTCCTTTTGCAGATGACCCATATGGAGTCTATGGAAACAAAAGGAATGATCACGGCCCTAATTCTGATCCTGATCGCCGCTTTCTCGTACCCGCTGGGCAACAGGAAAATGATGGCATACTGCCCGCCTTCCATAAATACGACGCAAAGAGTGTTTGGAATGACCCTTTGCAGTATGCCTTTCTGGATCGTGATATCTATTATTGCGGCGGTAAGATACGGCCTCCCTTCCGATGGGCAGACGCTGCAGTCCTTTATTGTGGCTCTTTTTTCCGGGGTGGTGGCAACGCTATTATTCTTTGAAGCAACAAATTTAGCAAAGCACAACGCAAAGCAGCTGGCAGTCATTGAGGCGACCCAGTCGGGAGAGGTGCTGTTCACCTTGCTTGGGGGAATCCTGTTTCTGGGGGATCAGATGCCGTCTGTTCCGGGATTTATTGGGATTTTGCTGATTGTGGCGGGGATGATGGGAAACAGCCTCGCAGTGTAATAGTTATATGAGAAAGATCTCTGGAGGAAACGACAGGGTTCTTTTTTTGTTTCCAAAAACACCTTGTATATTTTGGAAAAATACATTATAGTAAATAGTAAATTCTTTATTTGCGCTATGATTTAAGGGAGTCGTATCATGAATTGGAATGAAAAGTGTTTAATGGAGCTGACGCATCATAATATGTTTGAGGATGATGCTCATAGGCAGAGATTTCGGGATTTATTGATCTGCTACTTCCCAGCCCCATTTTTTACAAAAAGTCTTTGTAAATGTATGTACCTCTTTAGCTGGGATGATGAACATTTTGTTCTGATGCTGGAAGTGTTAAATGGCATGACCCTGGAGGCAGCAAAGAACCTGCAGATGATGACAGACCAGGCTGAGGCCTGGGAAAAAGAGGCAGCGGGATATGACGCGGAAATTTTCAGGTTAATCAATGCGTTTCTTCGTGGTGAGGATTATCAGGCGGAAGACTTTGGCGTCATGGATCCGGAGAGGGCGCACATGATCCGGCAAGCTTTGAAAGTGTCGGATTATATAGATGAACTTCCGGCGATATAATAGGAGGGCCAAAAAGCGCAGATCCGAGCGGTACAAACGGAAATAAGAGATAAAAACGAAGTATAGACGGATCATACGTCAGGCAGTTGTGGGAAAGAAGTCCTCATAGCTGTCTGTTTTTGCAGGTGCATAAAATGAATGGGTGGCTTTCAATATGAGAAAAACATTGAAAGAAAGGAAGGATGACAGGATGATTCAGACATTAGCGGCGCAGATAAAAGAGTACAAGAAAGTTTCGATTCTTACGCCGATCTGTATGGTTCTGGAGGTTTTGATGGAGACCATCATTCCATTGCTGATGGCATCCATTATTGACGATGGGGTAAATAAAGGTGATATGAACCACATTGTTGGGGTGGGGCTTTGGATGGTGCTGACAGCTGCGTTGAGCCTGACGGCCGGAGTGCTGGGCGGAGTGTTTGGAGCGAAAGCCTCCACAGGTTTTGCGCGGAATTTACGAAAGGGGATGTTTGAGAACATTCAGACGTTTTCTTTTGCCAATATTGACAAGTACAGCGTAGCAGGACTGGTGACCAGACTTACAACAGATGTGACCAATCTGCAGAATGCCTATCAGATGGTACTGCGTATGAGTTTCCGGGCGCCTGCCACGCTGATCTGCGCTATGGCCATGGCGTTTGTTATCAATGCGAGGCTGGCGATGATCTATCTGGTGGCAGTGGTGGTTCTGGGAAGTATTTTGATTTTTATTATGTCAAAAGCTTCCCGTCATTTCCGGGCGGTCTTTCGCAAGTACGATGATCTGAATGCCAGTGTGCAGGAGAATGTATCCGCTATCCGCGACGTGAAATCCTTTGTGAGGGAAGACTACGAGAACAATAAATTTACGAAAGCGGCGGAGAATCTCTGCCAAATGGTTGTGAAGGCGGAGCGTATTGTAGTGACGAACATGCCGCTGATGCAGTTTACCGTATATACCTGTATCCTGCTCATCAGCTGGATCGGTGCGAAGATGATCGTATCCGATGCTCTGACGACAGGCCAGCTGATGAGCCTTTTGACCTACTGTATGAATATTTTGATGAGCCTGATGATGCTCTCCATGATCTTTGTTATGGTCACCATGAGCGCGGCCAGCGGAGAACGTGTGGCCGAAGTGCTGAAGGAAAAGAGCAGTCTTACAAACCCGGAGAATCCGGACTTTGTGGTGACGGATGGCAGCATTGAATTTCGCGGTGTCGAATTTTCTTACAGCAGCACAGCGGAACGGCCTGTGCTGGAGGACATTAACTTGGCCATCCGATCCGGGGAGACCATCGGCATCATTGGAGGCACCGGCAGTTCCAAGTCCAGCCTGGTGAATCTGATCAGCCGATTGTATGATGTCACAAAGGGCAGTATCCTGGTAGGGGGTAAGGATGTGCGCGCCTATGACCTGGAAACACTGCGCAATGAGGTAGCGGTGGTACTTCAGAAGAATGTGTTGTTTTCCGGAACCATTCTGGATAATCTGCGCTGGGGAGATCCCAACGCAACAGAGGAAGACTGCATCCGGGTCTGCAAACTGGCCTGTGCCGATGAGTTTATTCAGACTTTTCCGGATAAATACAATACATACATTGAACAGGGAGGCGCCAACGTATCCGGCGGACAGAAGCAGAGGCTCTGTATCGCCAGGGCATTGCTGAAGAAGCCCAAGATCCTGATTTTGGACGACAGTACCAGCGCTGTGGACACGGCCACAGATGCCCGGATCCGGAAGGCGTTTGCTGAGGAGATCCCGAATACTACTAAGCTGATCATTGCACAGAGAATTTCCAGTGTGGAGCATGCTGACCGTATTATTGTGCTGGAAAACGGTCGGGTGGACGGTTTTGGAACACAGGAAGAACTGCTCAGGAACAATGAGATCTACCGGGATGTCTACGAATCTCAGGTAGGCGGTTCCGGTGATTTTGACACGAATGGAGGTGCGGCATAATGGGAGCAAACGCCAAAGTTGTGAAAACCCCGGGAGGCCGGGTGCAAGGCCCAAGACCAAAAATCGATCATCCGGGAAAGCTGTTTGGGAGGCTGATGAGCTATGTATTTCAAAATTATGCGGTGCAGTGCGCGGTGGTGCTGGTGTGCATAGTGGTTAGCGTGCTGGCCAGCGTGCAGGGGACACTGTTCACGAAGACACTGATTGACTCCTATATTACCCCGCTGCTTGTTTCGGATGCCCCGGATTTTTCTGATCTGGCCTGGGCCATCGCCAGAGTTGCGTGTTTTTACGCCATCGGAGTGGCGGCCGCCTACACACAGTCCCGGATTATGATAACGGTCAGTCAAGGTACGATGCGGAACCTGAGAGTGGATATTTTTACCCATATGGAGAGCCTGCCTATCAAATACTTCGATACTCACGCTCACGGGGATATCATGTCCATTTATACCAATGATATTGACACGCTCAGGCAGATGGTGAGCCAGAGCATTCCTCAGATCATCAATTCCGCTATTACAATTGTCAGCGTATTCTTCTCCATGCTGATCCTGAGCGTACCGCTTACGCTGCTGAGCATGGTCATGGTAGGGATTACACTGTTTGTGACGAAGAAATGCGCCGGGATGAGCAGCAAGTATTTTCTGGCGCAGCAGAACTCTCTGGGCAAAGTGAATGGCTATATTGAAGAGACTATGAACGGACAGAAAGTAGTGAAAGTATTCTGTCATGAGGAAGAAAGCATGGAGCAGTTCAATAAGCTGAATGATGAACTGTGTGTATGTGCGGACCGGGCGAATGCCTTTGCTAATGTCCTGGGACCCATTAATGCCCAGATCGGAAATCTAAGTTATGTGATCTGCGCTATGGCAGGGGGCGTCATGGCTATTGGAAACGTGGGGGGCTTCACCCTGGGCAGCCTGGCCAGCTTCCTGACTTTTAACAAGAGCTTCAATATGCCTATCAACCAGGTATCTCAGCAGCTCAACAGTATCTTCATGGCGCTGGCCGGTGCGGAACGAATTTTCCGGCTGCTGGATGAACAGTCAGAACAGGACGAGGGCTATGTGACTTTGGTGAATGCGAGAGTGGAAGAAGGAAAGGTAACCGAGACAATAGAGCGCACCGGCACCTGGGCGTGGAAGCATTTTCATAAGGCAGAGGGAACCACAGATTATCGTCTCCTGGAAGGCGATGTGGTGTTTGACAATGTGGACTTCGGTTATGTGCCGGAGAAGCTGGTACTGCATGATATTAAAATGTACGCCACCCCGGGACAGAAGATCGCCTTTGTAGGTTCCACCGGCGCCGGCAAGACAACGATCACAAACCTTATTAACCGATTTTACGACATACAGGACGGAAAAATCCGCTACGACGGGATCAATATTAATAAGATAAAGAAAGCGGATCTGAGACATTCGCTGGGGATGGTACTTCAGGATACGCACCTGTTTACCGGCACGGTGATGGAAAACATTCGCTACGGCAAGCTGGATGCTACGGACGAGGAAGTCATTGCGGCGGCAAAACTGGCTAACGCGGACACCTTTATCCGCCAGCTTCCGGATGGATATCAGACGGTGCTGACCGGTGACGGCGGAAATCTGAGCCAGGGGCAGAGACAGCTTTTGTCCATTGCCAGAGCGGCCATCGCCGATCCGCCGGTGCTGATCTTGGATGAGGCAACCAGTTCCATCGATACCCGTACCGAGCGTATCGTTCAGGAAGGCATGGATCGTCTGATGAAGGGACGGACCACCTTTGTGATCGCCCACCGTCTGTCCACGGTTAAGAACAGCAACTGTATCATGGTTCTGGAGCAGGGACGTATCATTGAGCGGGGAACACATGAGGAATTACTGGAGCAAAAAGGGAAATACTATCAGTTATATACCGGAAACAGTATTACAGCATAAACTTTATAATAAATTTAGATGTAACTTGCGGAAAAGTATGGTATAATTTGAATAGTAGAGCCATTTACAGGAAAATATGAGAACACTTATTTCTCGTATAGGAAACTTCGTCTCCTATACGAGAAAGCCCTTGGGGCAAAGGATGAGCAGCTTCGCGCTCGAAGCACACTTTTGTTCAAAACAGGATTTTATATCAAGAAAGGAGCAATCATTATGGGATTTGAACAGTTGGGTAAAAAATTGATGCGTCTCGGACAGGATACGAAGAGCGGAGTACAGAAGATGGGAGAATCTTATCAGATCAACTCCAAGATCAGCGATGCGAAAAAGGCATTGGATCAGTATTACCGCGCCATCGGAGAAAAAGTTTATCAGGCCAATTCGGAGACTCCTTTGGAGGGAATGGAAGAAGAGTTTGCAGCTGTGAAAGAAGCACTGGATAATATCGCAGAGTACACAGAACAGCTGAATAAAGTAAAAGGCGTAACTTATTGTCCGGAATGCGGAAAAGAAGCTGCCAGAGGAGAAAAATTCTGTTCCGACTGCGGGGCAAAATTGCCTGAAAACCAGGACGATATTGCCGAGAAGATGAAACAGGACGCAAAAGAAGCAGCCAGCGAAGCCGGTGATATTGTAAACGATGTAGTTGATAAGGCAAAAGGCTTTGTGGGAAATGTAGCCGGTAAGGCAGATGCTTTCGTAAAAGGTGTGGCTTCCAAAGTTTCTTCTGCAGAAGATGCAGCAGAGGATGTTGTTGAGGAAGCAACGGATATTGTTGAAGACGCAGCGGAGGTTGTGGAAGAGACAGCAGAAGATGTGGCAGACGCAGCGAAAGATGCCGCAGAAGAGGCAGCAGACGCTGCAGAAGATATTACAGAGTAAAAACTGTAGTTTCCGGGAAATTCGGTACCTGGAGGAAACATTGATGGCAGAAGAAAAGAAAGAGATACAGAAACCGGAAGAAAAGAAAGACGGCCAGAAAGAAAAATTTCAGGTGAGCGAAACCTGGGCTCAGGAGATCATTGAGGATATGGATGATTTCATAGAATCCCAGGGGATTTACTTGAGACAATGATATGCTTTATTATGTGCGGAGCGCGTCCGGCCCATTATATGGGAAGGACGCGCTCTGCCAGGTAAATGATGACTGGAATAGTGGCCATGGAGACCACTGTGGTGAATGCGAACAACTCGGAGGCGTATTTATAGTTGCCATCGTATCGAAGCGCGAACATTGTGCCCGTGGTAGCACAGGGGCAGGCGGCCGCCAGGAGTACTGCGCAGAGTACTTTGTGATCAAAGGGAAGAAACGAAAGACATACCAGCATGACCAGGGGCAGGATCAGCAGTTTGACGGCGGTTACCAGATAAAGTCTACGGTTTTTTAAGGCACCGAAAAGGTTGGTCTCCGCCAGAGCGACGCCCGCGATCAGCATTGCCATAGGAGTGTTCATGTTGGATATGTAGCCGATCGTTTCATTTACTACCGAGGGCAGACGTATCTGCGAGACGAACAGGAACAGGCCTATCACACTCGCGATCATAACAGGGGAGGTAAGGCCTTTTTTTATTTGTTTTCGGGAGGCGTTGCCCGTCATCAGCATCAAACCGTGGGTCCAGCAGAACAGGTTGAAGACGATCATGTAGGAAGTGATAAAGAGAATCCCCTCACTTCCCAGGATGCTGTTTGCCAGCGGGATCCCCATGAAACCGCAGTTGGAGTAGATGCTGGAAAACTGTTCGATATTATAATCCCGGCTGCGTTTTTCCGGAAAGAGAACGCGGCTTAGAAGGATACCCACCACATGGGTCAGCGCAGCCAGAAGCGCAGCCAGAAGAAAGCCTTTCATTCGGGAGGCGCTATAGTCCATCTGAAGGGCGTTAACGATCAAAATCGGATTTACTACCAGAAGCAGCAGGTTGGACAGAACCTTGTTGCCGTGATGATCCACCAGCTTCGTGTGATAGCAGATATAGCCGACGATCAGGATCAGAAACATTTTTAGTATTTGATTCGTGATGATAAGAAACATGGGATAACTCCTTTGTGCTTTATAATCCGTACGCTACTATAGCATTGATTTCGGATTATGTCCAGAGTTTAGTGAAAAAGAGGGAAGAATGATGCAGGAAATAATATTGGCTTCCGGATCGCCCAGAAGAAAAGAACTTTTGCAGCAGATCGGGATACCGTTTCAGGTAATAAAAAGCGATACAGAAGAGAAGATTACCAAAACTGATCCGGCAGATATTGTAAAGGAACTGTCGTTGCAGAAGGCGTCTGAAGTAGCTGCCGGAATACAGCAGGGGATCGTGCTGGGCGCGGATACCATCGTCTGCCTGGGACATGAGATCATGGGAAAACCAAAAGACCGGGAAGATGCCGGGAAAATGCTGGGTGAACTGCAGGGGAAGGCACATTCTGTCTTTACCGGGGTGACCCTGATCCGAAAGACGCCGGGAGCGCCGGAAATCATCCGGACTTTTTACCGGGAGACGAAAGTGTGGGTCCATTCCATGACGGCAGAAGAGATCGAAGGCTATCTCGAAACCGGAGATGCTTTTGACAAGGCCGGAAGCTACGGGATACAGGGACCCTTTGCCGCCTATATTGACGGCATTGAGGGAGACTATAACAATGTGGTAGGGCTTCCGGTATCTGCGGTATATCAAGAATTGAAATGTATTTTGCGCGATACGGTTACTGATAAGAAACACTCACAAGGAACAGACCCTGGGGCGGGGCGGTGAACCCTGCCACTGAGCGGTCGCGCTGCCTCAATATCTGATCGATATCTTCAGGAGATTTTTGATGTAATCCCACTTCGATCAGAGTTCCGGTCATAATGCGTACCATATTGTAGAGAAATCCGTTCCCGCAGAAACTGATAATGAGAAAAACTCCTTCCTGACGCAGCTCGATATGATAGATGGTGCGCAGGGAGGATTTTTTCATGTGTTTATTTGCACAAAAACCAAGAAAATCATGAGTGCCGGTCAACCGACGGGCGGCCTCCTCCATTGCCGCCATATCCAGGCGTTCCTGGACATGAAGCGCGTAACGGCGGTGAAAGACATCGGCCGGGCTGCCTGTATCAATCCGATATTCGTAAATTTTACTTTTAGCCAGAAGCCGGGCATGAAACCGTTCCCCGGCGGGAATCACAGACAGCACCCGGATATCCAGGGGAAGATACAGGTTCATCTGAGAAAAAAGATCCTCACAGCTGTAATGATCTGCTTTATCAGGAATACGGAAACTGGCGGTCTGCCCCAGCGCGTGGACGCCTGCGTCGGTCCGTCCGGATCCGGCGATCTCTACGGGAAACCCATAGAGCCGGGTAAGCAGGCTCTCCAGCTTTTCCTGGATGGTATTTGGTGTGTTGCCTTGTTTTTGCCAGCCGTTGTAGCGGGTTCCATCGTACTGGAGGGTCATAAGATAAGTGGACATTGCATTCTCCTTTGCAGACCGGATAGAGTGAACGTTAGAGAAACGATGATCAAATCAGCGTTTCCTTTGGTATATGTAGAAGTATAATATAGATTTTCTAAAATGTCATGCGGAATAACTGGAATATTGAAATTGACAACCCACCCATTAAGTATGTATAATTCAAAAAAATCCGATTTTAGGAGTAGAGAATCATGAACACGGTCGAAAAAGGGAAAAATCCTACCCTTACTTATGCCCTGGTACAGGGATTTTTTTGGATGAATATCGCCGCTGGTGTGGGATTTGTCAGCGTTTATCTTCTGGAGCTGGGATTTAGCAATACGCAGATCGGTATATTGATCGCGGTAGCAGGAGCATTGACCGCTATACTGCAGCCGGTGGTAGCCAGCTATGCGGACCGGCCTTCCAGTCCGTCCATAAAGAAGATTATGTTGGTCATCTGTGTCATTGTGGTCGGGATGACAATTCTGCTCCTTTTAAATGCCGGATACAATTTTACGACCGGTCTGCTTTATGGAGGAGACATGGTGCTGCTGCAGCTTATGATCCCGCTGGTAAATTCTCTGGGAATGGAGAGCATTAACCAGGGAAAAAAGCTGAATTTTGGCATGGCCAGAGGAGTGGGATCTCTGTTATACGCAGTGACAGCCTACGGATTGGGCCTGTTGGCGGCTGACTTCGGAGCAAAAGTCATACCGTTTTCTATTATTATTATCCTTGCCGGGCTGATTTTGCTTTTGAATCTCTTCCCGTTCCGGAAGGGCAAAGAAAAAAAGGAAACAGCGAAAAACAGCGGTGGATTGATCTACTTTTTCAAACGATATCGGATGTTTTGCTTTACGCTGTGCGGTTGTGTCTTAATATATGTCAGTCATCTCCTGATCAACAGTTTTGCTTTCCAGATCGTACAGAGCAAAGGCGGCGGAAGTTCGGAGATGGGTTTTATTCTGGCACTGGCTGCGGTTTTGGAACTACCCACCATGTTTTTGTTTACCTGGATGCTTAAGAAGGCCAAGGCGGATGTCTGGCTGCGCATTTCCGGTATATTTTATATGATAAAGACGCTCAGTACTCTGCTGGCGCCAACAATAACAGTACTCTATTTTGTACAGGCCTTCCAGATGTTTGGTTTTGCTCTGTATACAGTTTCCTCTGTCTATTATGTAAATTCCATTATGGAAGAGCAGGACGCCATCAAAGGGCAGGCTTATATGACCATGACGAATTCTCTGGGAAGCGTATTGGGAGCGCTGATCGGCGGGTGGCTGCTGGATGCGGCGGGTACCACGGCGATGCTGGTCTTTGCTACGGCAGCGGCGGCAGTTGGTATGACGATCGTGCTGCTGACTGTTGGAAGAGGAACGGAAAGATGAGAAAGAAATTTTTTATAGTGACAGCGGCATTACTGATGATAGGAAGTTATGCTGCGGACAATTTTGATATGGCTGGCATACTGTCGTATGCGTCAGGGATCGTGAGAATCGGTGTCTCACCGGAATTGCTGGTGGGAGTGGACAAAGCGCCAGATGATACTGACGCAGAGGAAACAGAGGCAGCAAGTGGAATAGTGAATTCCTCGGAGGACGGATGGGAACTGCTTCTGGTCAATCGGCAACACCCGATCCCGGAGAACTATGAGGTGAAACTGACGCAGCTGCAAAATGACCAGGCGGTGGACGAGAGAATTTACCCGGCGCTTCAGGAAATGTTTGACGATGCCCGGGCGGAGGGGATCTTGCCCACAATTTCATCCTCTTACCGCACGGCAGAAAAGCAGCAGGAACTCATGGATGAGAAGATAGCGGAGTATCAGGCTTCGGGTTATGATTATGAGACTGCAAAACAATTGGCGGAGGAGTGGGTGGCCATTCCGGGGACAAGTGAACACCAGATGGGTCTCAGCGTGGACATTACCACCGCGGACTGGAACCAGCAGGACGCTTCGGTGGTGTGGGATTGGATGATGCGGAACAGTTATAAATACGGATTTATCCAGCGCTATCCGGAAAATAAGACAGATATCACAGGAATCATAAATGAACCCTGGCATTACCGTTATGTGGGACGGGAAGCGGCGCAGGAAATCTATGAGCAGGGGATTTGTTTGGAAGAGTACTTGGAATCGAAATGATTGGCTCCAGGTACTCTTTCGTAAAGGCTTAGTAGTGATTGACTTATCACATACAGCAATGTATCATTTCGCCGTAACCAATCCATATTCCTTCAAAAGATTCTGCTGAAGATCGGGATCAGAGAGGGAACGCTTTAGTTCATCAAAACGGCCATCCGTCACCAGACGCTGGTTCAATTCATTGATGCGTGAGATGCCCTGCTCAATGCCTTGCTGAATACCTTGCTGAATACCTTGCTCGATGCCTTCCACGCGGTAAGTGTTCATATCCATATAATAACGCTCGCGTGCTTCACATTGCAATTGGATCTTTTCCTCTTCTGATAGCGTATACAAGTTGACGGCAGCAGCACTCAGATAATCTTTTTCTCTGCTCAGCATACAAATCTCCTCCCAAGTGGTGGCTTGAAAAAACTTTGCCCAGTTGTACAATTCGCTGTCCCGTTCTTCGATGGGAACGTTCTCTAACTGACTTAAGTCTAGCACACAAGCGCAGAAATTTCTACTGAAAATATGCCCGGTCTCCTCCTCTGCCATAAAATACCTGCTATAAAATCTTCTGTACTCTTGAAACGGAGACCCCGTGAGGATCCCTATGTGAAGGGCGGGCATAATGCTGGAATAGTCCTCCCCGCGGCGAATGTTGCAGTATAGCCGTGCGAGATAGTACAGAGAACGGTTGGCCCAGTGCTTCAGATGGCCGGTCTGCATCTCCAGATTGATCAGGCGGTTGTGGTTGAGGAGAAGCCGGATGTCCAAAACACAGGTTTTATCGTCGATGGTTTCTCCGAGAACGATGGGGTTTCTGATTTCACAGGATAGGATGTCCTCATAGGGAATATCCAGCAGGGCGGAGAGGAGATGCCGGAGCGCCTCTTCACTGTTTTGAAATACAGCCCGAAACATATAGTCGTTTGTGAGACCGTAACGGACCGGGCCGGTGAGATTGTCTAACGGTTGCGTAGAATTGCTGCGAAGATTGGTTAACATATCGAACCTCCTTGATAAGAAAATAGAAGAAATTTCGAACAAAACGGAAATTTGTTCAGATACATATACACTATCATAGATAATATGAGCTGTCAATAATATAAAACATTAATTTTGGTAATATATGATACAAATCGGGGTATTTGCAGCTAGTATAGCTGTTTCGAAATAACCGGACTTTATACTTGCCTGTTTTTCCGATCGCACAGGTCAAAAAGCCTCAGCGTAGCCCGCTACGCCTACGTTTTTTGATCAGCGCCCTCGAAAAAACATTCTACGCATATAGTCCATTTATTTACGAACAGCTATACTAGAAAAGGTTTTATGGTCAGTAAGAGTATAATTATCGTTGGCAATAAATAAGGGAAGCAGAAAATTCCCACTTCCCAATCATACAGTTTTTCTTTATGATGTTAGTTGTCTAGAAA
>CACYXH010000031.1 GCA_902778245.1 uncultured Lachnospiraceae bacterium
TCGTAAACTTTTTTCTGTGCCATTTTGACCTCCATCTTCACTTGATTTTTTTATAAATCCGTGAAGGAGAAGTGTCAAGTATTATGATACAACACCAAAAAATTTTTGAAAACTACTTGCACTCCGGTGCTTCTGGATTGGGGTAAATAGGAGAAGAAAAAAGTATCTTCCCTCAATAGACATAAAATTCAGTGCCGGGTAGGAAACCTGTTTTGAAAAAATAATAAATTTTTCGTTTTGAGGTTTCCTATATGGCCCTTGATTTTGTGTCTTGTGGAAGGAGATGTTTTTTCATTTACAGTGCATCACTCATGGAGTGAAGTAATCTATTCTCTGAAAAGTCCTCTCATAAATAGCATTCGGAAAACGCGAAAAAACAAGTTTTTGAAAAAATTTTTTTCTGAATACTTTCAAAACTGCACTTTTCAAATGCTATAAGTGAGGGAACATGTTAGAGGCGAAAGCGGAGCACAGAAAATAAAAGTCTGTTCCGGCGGCGCTGTAAAAACTTTCCTTCATAAATACCAAACGCTCAAACCAGTCAGGAAAGCTCTGAAATAAATTCGCCCCGCTGTTTTCCTGGCACCCACAAAAGTTTGGAGTTAATAGTAGGAGGTGGTTCTCATTCAGAAGAAAAAGCGAACAGGACAGCTATTCTTTTGGAAGTGTCAAGGCCGATCATTTTTGTGCCGACCTGATATCAAATGAAATATTTTTGGAGGCGAGACAGACTATGGAGATTTATAAAACGTAGGGGAGGGATTTCAAACCATGAAAGATACCATAATATGAAACGGTATATCTGAAACAGAACAGTGAGCTGAGCGGCTATGCTCCATTCCCGTATTATCTGATGGAGTTTGACCTGAGCATGACAGCCCGGATTCAATACTGCCTTTTGCTCAACCGGGTAATGCTTTCCAGACAGAACGGATGGGTGGACGAGGAAGGGAACGTGTTTTGTCTATTATTCGGAAACCGAATTAGGAGAAGTCATGCACAAAGGGCGGAGTGCCGTCCAGGAGGCCATGCGCATTTTGGACAAGAACGGGCTGATCGTCCGCAAGCATATCAAAGGGGAACGTACCAAGCGGATTTATCCAAAAGTTGTGGCACCGAAATCCGGAAAACCGGCGGATATGACCGGAAAAGCAGGTAGGCACCCACCGGATTTCCGGGAGGCGGATGATCGGAAAACCAACCATAAATAAATATACTGAGAAATCATACTTAAGTAACCATACGGAGATGGTGGAAATACAGACAGGATATGGCTCTTACAGATGGTTTCAGAAAAACTTCCAGCGTTCTGCCTGTGACAAACATTCGATCCGGCTTGAAGGAGACAATGGAGAGAGTACCGATTCATCAGAAAGTGACTTTGACAATAAAAAAAGCAGCAGAGTACAGCAACATAGGTATCAATAAGATCGACAGTATGCTGCGCGCTCCAAACTGTCCGTTTGTTCTGGTAAAGAATTTGAGGAGTTCATTCACAATAAACTGGTAATTTAAACATAGCTATTGAGAAAATAGAGCCTTTTTGTTATAATAAGATGTTGCAATGGGCTCTATTTCTTGACTGAGCATGCAAGAGAACGCTCCGGTGGAGGTTTCTTATGTTTGAAGAGAAAGGAGCTCATAATGGGAAAAAGCCTGAAAGGGAAAGAAGGCGGTAAGGGTATCTGCCAAAGAAAGGATGGGTTATAACACGCCAGATTTCTTGATAAAACTGGCAAAAATCAGGCAAGCCGAACCCAGAAACCCAGGGGAACCTTCCCGGCAAAGCCCGGAAGTATCGCGATTTTCAATCGCTCAATAAAGGAAAACAAAGGAGATGTAAACATAAATGAAACTAGGTATCGTAGGCCTGCCGAATGTGGGCAAAAGTACATTATTTAATTCACTGACAAAAGCCGGAGCGGAGTCCGCTAACTATCCGTTCTGTACCATTGATCCCAATGTGGGCGTAGTGGCGGTGCCGGATGAACGTTTAAAACTCCTGGCTGATCTATATCATTCCGCTAAGGTGACCCCGGCGGTGATTGAGTTCGTTGATATCGCGGGATTGGTGAAAGGCGCTTCGAAAGGAGAAGGCCTGGGCAATCAGTTTCTGGCAAATATCCGTGAGGTGGATGCCATCGTCCATGTGGTGCGTTGTTTCGAGGATGGCAACGTCATCCATGTGGATGGCAGTGTGGATCCGGTGCGGGACATTGAAACCATCAATCTGGAATTGATCTTCTCCGACCTGGAAATACTGGAGAGAAGGATCGCCAAGACATCCAAGGGAGCCAGAAACGATAAGACGCTGGCGAAAGAGCTGGATTTACTAAGCCGCATTAAGGAGCATCTTGAGGCGGAAAAACTGGCTATCACCTTCCAGACGGAGGATGAGGACGAGCAGGCATGGCTGGCTTCCTACAACCTGCTCACTGGGAAACCGGTGATCTTTGCGGCCAATGTGGCAGAGGATGATCTGGCGGACGATGGAGCTTCTAACCATTATGTGCAGGAAGTGCGGGAGTACGCCCAGGAAACCGGCAGCGGAGTGTTTGTGATCTGCGCTCAGATAGAGGAAGAGATCTCCGAATTAGAGGAGGACGAGAAGGCCATGTTTCTGGAAGACCTTGGCCTGAAAGAGTCCGGTCTGGAGAAGCTGATCCGGGCAAGCTATGATCTTCTGGGACTGATGAGTTATCTGACTGCCGGTGAGACGGAAACGAGAGCCTGGACCATAAAGAAGGGCACAAAGGCGCCTCAGGCAGCCGGCAAGATCCACTCTGATTTCGAACGCGGATTTATCAGAGCTGAGGTGGTAAATTATAAAGATCTTTTAGATTGCGGTTCCTTATCCGCTGCCAAAGAAAAAGGCCTGGTGGGACTGGAAGGAAAAGAGTATGTCGTGCAGGACGGCGATGTGATCTTGTTTAGATTTAATGTATAAGGAGCAATTATGGTAAATTCCATTGGTTTTCCAAATCTGGGAATTACTTTTCCAAATGTGGGTAAGATCATCTCTGTATTCGGATTTGAGATCGCCTACTATGGAATTATTATTGCGGTGTCTATGCTGGCCGGTATTTATCTGGCCATGTGGATCGCGAAGAAGACGGGACAGAACCCGGACGATTATTTTAATCTGGCGATGATCGCCATTGTAGTTTCCCTGTTGTGCGCCCGGGCATATTATGTGATCTTCTCCTGGGATTATTATAAAGATAACCTGTCTGAGATATTGAATTTTCGGGGAGGCGGACTGGCAATCTACGGCGGAGTGATCGGTGGTGTGGCCACCAGTATTATTTTCAGCAAAAGAAAGAACATGCAGTACGGTCTGACGCTGGATACGGCCTGCCTGGGGCTGGTGCTGGGACAGCTGATCGGACGATGGGGAAATTTCTTCAACCGGGAGGCGTTCGGCGGGTATACCAACGGCCTGCTGGCGATGCGGCTGCCCCTTGACGCAGTCCGTTCTTCAGAAGTCACAGAAGAAATGATGGCCAACGCAGTTACGGCAGATGGGATCACCTACATCCAGGTGCATCCCACGTTTCTGTACGAATCACTGTGGAATCTGGGGGTGCTGATTATTTTGCTGATTGTAACGCTGAAGGGGATTCGAAAATTTAACGGAGAAGTTTTTTTGCTTTATTTGTTACTATATGGACTGGGCCGGCTGTGGATCGAGGGACTGCGGACTGACCAGCTGGTTCTTCTTGGCGCGGGGATTCCGGTGTCGCAGCTGCTTTCAGGACTACTGGTCGTGCTATCTGTGATCCTGATCCTTTTGTTTAGAAGAAGACGTACCAAAGAAACATATGAAAAAAACTGATTTGGAGTGAACGACTGCATTACAGGCAGTGGTCTAAGACCACATAAGAATAAAAGGAGTATAAATATGGCGGGGACGGATATAGGAATTGATCTGGGGACATCCAGCATACTGGTTTACGTCAGGGGGAAAGGCGTTGTGTTAAAGGAGCCCTCCGTGGTGGCGTTTGACAGGGATAACAACAAAATAAAGGCGATCGGAGAGGAAGCCCGGCTGATGCTGGGACGTACCCCGGGAAACATTGTGGCAGTGCGGCCCATGAAAAACGGGATCATCTCTGATTATGTTGTAACGGAACAGATGCTGCGTCATTTTATCCAGAAAGCGATGGGGAGGCTGTCGTTTCGAAAGCCAAGAGTCAGTATTTGTATACCCAGCATTGTGACGGAGGTAGAGAAAAAAGCGGTTGAAGACGCCACTTACCAGGCCGGCGCAAGGGAAGTACATGTGGTAGAGGAACCGGTGGCTGCGGCCATCGGCGCAGGAATCGATATTTCCAGACCAAGTGGAAATATGATCGTAGATATCGGAGGCGGCACTTGCAGCGTGGCGGTGCTCTCCATCAATGGAGTTGTGGTGAGCCATTCCATTAAGATAGGCGGAAACGATTTCGACGAAGCCATTGTAAAGCATGTAAAAAATAACTTTGGTCTGGTGATCAGTGAGCAGGCAGCAGAGGAAATTAAGATCAATATCGGAACTGTGTTTGAACGTCCGGAGCAGAATGTGATGGAAGTCAATGGGCGGGACATTGTGACGGGTCTGCCTAAAACAGTGAAGATCACTTCGGAAGATACCAGGGATTCTCTTAAAGAACTGGCAGGTCAGATCGTGGACGCGGTGCACAGTGTTCTGGAACGCACTCCGCCGGAACTGGCGGCGGATGTGGTAGACCGCGGCATTGTCCTGGTGGGAGGAGGCGCTCTTTTGGGAGGCCTGGAGGAACTGATCGAGGCGAAGACCGGAGTAAATACAGTTACTGCAGAAGATCCCATGACGGCGGTAGCGGTAGGAACCGGTTTGTACGTGGAACTGACCTCTGCGGGAGTAAATAAAGAGGAAGCGGAGCAATACTGAATGGAAATTATCGAGGGATATGTAGAGCATATCGTCTATCGAAATAAGGAAAACGGATATACGGTAATGAATCTGATAGCCGGAGAGGAAGAGATTACCTGTGTGGGAATGCTCCCTCTTGTTAGTGAGGGCGAATTTCTGACGGTCCGGGGGCACTTCGCAGAGCATGCCACTTACGGGGAACAGCTTCAGATTGAGGCTTATGAAGTAAAAGCCCCGGAGGATATGATCGCCATGGAGCGTTACCTTGGATCCGGAGCGATCAAAGGGGTGGGCAGCGCGCTGGCCGCCCGTATTGTGCGCAGATTCAAAGAAGATACGTTCCGCATTATTGAGATGGAACCGGAGCGTCTGGCGGAGATCAAGGGGATCAGCGAGCGCAAAGCCAGAGAGATCGCCCAGCAGGTGGAAGAAAAAAAGGATATGCGGGAGGCCATGATCTTTCTGCAGCAGTATGGGATCACAACTGCGTTGGCGGTGAAGATCTATCAGCGCTACGGCTCGGAAATCTATCGGGTGATCACTGAGAATCCCTATCGCATGGCAGATGATATTACCGGGGTAGGGTTTCGTATTGCGGATGAGATTGCCCGCCGGGCGGGTATTCAGACCGATTCTGATTTTCGGATCCGCAGCGGGATTTTTTATGTGCTGCAGCAGGCGTCCCAGGACGGACATGTGTATCTGCCCAGAGAGGAATTGCTGCGCAGGACCACGGAGCTTCTGGGAGTGAATCTGGAAGATCTGGACGACCATCTGACGGATATGGCAATGCAGCGTAAAATTATGATCAAGAATGAGGAGGACGAGGTAAAGATTTATGCCGCGTCCTATTACTATCTGGAGCTGAATGCGGCAAAAATGCTGCATGACTTGAACATCAGCGGGGAGATACAGGAAGATAAGGTGCTGGAAAAAATTCGCAAGATCGAGAAGCGAAGCAGCACCGTGCTGGATGAGAAGCAACGGCAGGCGGTCATTGAGGCAGTGCGCTGCGGACTGACGGTGATAACAGGCGGTCCTGGTACCGGAAAAACCACTACCATAAACACCCTGATCTCTTATTTTGAGGAAGAAGGGCTGGAGATTGCCCTTGCGGCTCCCACAGGCAGGGCAGCCAAGCGCATGACAGAAGCTACGGGATATGAGGCAAGAACCATTCACCGGCTGCTGGAGGTGGCCGGAGGACCAGAGGGTGGCGCAGCGGGGTTCGGGCGCAATGAGGAGAATCCGTTGGATGCGGATGTGATCATCGTGGATGAGATGTCTATGGTAGACATCCACTTGCTGTACGCGCTGCTGTCGGCTGTCACGATTGGTACCCGGCTGATCATGGTAGGAGATGTGAATCAGCTTCCATCGGTAGGCCCTGGCTGTGTGCTGAAGGATATCATCGATTCCGGGCAGTGCCAGGTGGTGCGCCTTACCCGGATCTTCCGGCAGGCGAAAGAGAGTGACATTGTGGTGAACGCCCACAAGATCAACCACGGCGAACACATGGAACTGGACAACAAAAGCAGGGATTTCTTTTTTCTGAAGCGGCAGGACGCCAATGTGATCATCAGCATTGCCATCCAGCTTGTGCAGCAAAAACTCCCGGGCTATGTCCATGCGGATCCCAGTGAGATACAGGTACTCACGCCCATGAGAAAAGGTTTGCTCGGGGTGGAGCGGCTGAATCGTATCCTGCAGGAATATCTGAATCCGAAAGCGCCGGAAAAGAAGGAATACCTAAGAGGCGAAGCCTTGTTCCGGGAGGGGGACAAGGTGATGCAGATCAAGAATAATTATCAGGCAGAGTGGGAAATCCGGGGGAAATACGGAATGCCCATCGAGCGGGGCACCGGAGTGTTCAACGGAGATATGGGAATTGTCCGGGAAATCAATGAATATACGGAAAAGGTGACAGTAGAATTCGATGAGCATCGCTATATTGAATATCCCTTTGGAAATCTGGAGGAACTGGAACTCGCTTACGCCGTCACGATCCACAAATCCCAGGGAAGCGAGTACCCGGCGGTGGTGATCCCGCTGCTTAGCGGGCCCCGCATGCTGATGAACCGCAATCTGCTGTACACAGCGGTCACCAGGGCAAAAAGCTGCGTAACCTTAGTGGGAGATCCGGAAGTATTTTACCAGATGATCGATAACACTACGCAGCAGAAACGTTACAGCAGTTTGGCGCTGCGCATGAGGGAGATGGCAGCGCTATGATGCAGCTGCATTGGGAGAGAATCGGTTATCAAGGTGAAAAGAACTGATAAGGAGCGAAGAAAACAGTTAGCAGTAAAGATGGGAAAGGCAGTCCTGGATTTTGTGCTGGACCTGCTGTATCCCAGACGGTGTCCCATCTGCGAAGGAATACTTGGAAGAAATCAGGGGCGGATCTGCGCTTCCTGCAAAGAGCATCTTCCCTATATTCATGAACCTCTCTGCAAAAAGTGCGGAAAACAGCTTGCGAAGGAAGAACAGGAATACTGCGTTGACTGTGAGAAAACAGACCATCTGTTTATCTGTGGCAGGGCTATTTTCCTGTATGAGAAGGATCTGCGCAGATCCGTCCAGCGGATGAAGTTTCAAAACCACAGAGAATATCTGGACTTTTACGCGGAGGAAATGGCGCGGGCAGGAGAAAAATATCTTCGCGCCTGGAAGCCAAAGGTGATCCTTCCGGTTCCCATGAACCGAAGAAAACGCCGGGAGCGGGGCTTTGACCAGAGCGTATTGCTGGCAAGAAAACTGCGCGACCTGACCGAGATCCCGTTGGATGAGAAGAGCCTGATCCGAACCCGCTATACCATGCCGCAGAAGGAGCTGACCGCAAAGGAGCGGAAAAGCAATCTCAAAGACGCGTTTTTGCTGGAGCCTGACTCCAAAATACAGGAACCGGTGCTTCTTGTGGATGATATCTATACGACAGGTTCTACCATGGACGCCATCAGCCGGGAACTGCGCAAACATGGCATCCGGGAGATTTATTTTCTGGTATTGTGTGCCGGGAGATCGTAAAATCAGTTAACTGGCACGGGAAAATGTACGATGATCTGTTTCCTCAAAATAAACGGTGAAATTCTTGACAGTGAGTGAGATTGTTTTTAAAATAGGATAGATTGTACATAAGACAGGAAAGAGGAAGAGAATATTATGCCAGGTTTGGGAACGATCATCAATGTAGCCGCCATTGCGGCCGGCGGCATGGGAGGTCTTCTGTTCGGAAGGAAAATGGAAAAACGCTATCAGGACACTCTAATGAGCGCCAATGCGGTCTGCGTCCTTTTTCTTGGAATTGCGGGGTGCATGGAGCAGATGCTGAAGATTACCCAGAACGGGCTTGCCTCCGGCGGGACCATGATGATGATCGGCAGCTTGGCCATTGGCGCGCTGCTGGGAGAATGGCTGAATTTGGATTACCATATGGAACAGTTCGGAGAATGGCTCAAGCGAAAAACGGGGAATGAGAAGGACGCCGGTTTTGTGGATGGCTTTGTGACCGCTTCCCTGACCGTATGCGTGGGAGCTATGGCGGTGGTGGGATCTATCCGGGACGGAATTTACGGAGATTACTCCATTTTAGCGGCCAAAGCGGTGCTGGATCTGATCATCGTGCTGGTGATGACTGCTTCCATGGGGAAGGGCTGTATTTTTTCTGCCGTTCCGGTTGGAATATTTCAGGGAATACTTACATTGCTGGCGGCGCTGGTGGAACCGCTGATGACAGAGCAGGCATTGTCGAATCTTTCGCTGACCGGATCAATGCTGATCTTTTGTGTAGGCGTGAACCTGCTCTGGGGAAAGAAGATCAGGGTGGCAAACCTTCTGCCCGCTATTTTTGTGGCGGTGGCGTGGGCGTTCCTGCCATGATAAATTTGTTAGGGGTATGCATTTAATGCGACAGCCCCGTGCAAAATACATGGAAAGAAAGGCGGAGTATAGATGGAGAAGCGAGCATTGATTGCTATGAGCGGCGGAGTGGACAGTTCGGTATCCGCCGCTCTGATGCGGGAAAAAGGATATGACTGCATCGGCGTTATGATGAAGTTATTTCAAAATGAGACGGTGGATATTCCCAAAGGTCATACCTGCTGTTCCCTGGATGACGCGGAGGATGCCAGAAGAGTAGCGTTTCGTCTTAAGATGCCATTTTATGTGTTTAATTTTACCGACGATTTCGAAGGGCAGGTGATCGACCGTTTTGTAGCTGCCTACGAGACGGGAGCCACTCCCAATCCCTGCATTGACTGCAACCGCTATATGAAATTCCAGCGGCTGTACCAGCGAGCCAGAGAACTGGAGTGTGACACCATCGTTACAGGTCACTATGCCAGAGTGGAATATGAGGAAGGAAAGCAGCGCTGGCTGCTGAAGAAATCCTTAAATACCGCAAAGGATCAGAGTTATGTACTGTATTTCCTGTCCCAGGAGCAGTTATCTCACACGCAGTTCCCTCTGGGGGAATATGAGAGTAAGGAAGAGGTTCGGGCCGTCGCGGAGCGGTACGGGTTTGTGAATGCCAGAAAGCACGACAGCCAGGATATCTGTTTCGTGGTGAATGGGGATTACGGTGATTTCCTGGAGCATTATACCGGGAAATCTTATCCTCACGGTTCCTTTGTAGATACCCAGGGTCATGTGCTGGGAGAACACAAAGGGATCATCCGCTACACCATCGGTCAGAGAAAGGGCCTGGGGCTGGCGCTTCCGGCTCCTCTGTATGTGTGCCGGAAGAATATGGAGGAAAATACAGTAATTCTCTCTCCGGAATCCGGACTGTATTCCAGAGAACTGATCGCGGGGGATTTTAACTGGATCGCGTATGAGAAGCCGACAGAACCTGTGCGGGTGACCGCGAAAACGAGATACCATGCCAAAGAAGCACCGGCGCAGGCAGAGGTTCTGCAAAGCGGCCAGGTGCGGATCGTGTTCGACGAGCCTCAGCGGGCCGTCACGGTGGGACAGGCCGTAGTACTTTATGACGGAGAACTGGTGGTGGGAGGAGGAACCATCACGGGGACAGAAGTAGAAGGAGGGATGCTGTGTGACAGGTAAAAATAAGGAAATGCCGGTGAAAAAGCGTTTCCTTAAGCTTCCGCATATCGGTATGCGCCTTTATAAATCGGCAATTGGTGTGTTTTTATGTTTTTTAATCTATCTTATAAGAGGGAAGCAGGGAACTCCGTTTTACTCTGCCATAGCAGTGCTTTGGTGTATTCAGAATGATACAAGGCACACCTGGGACAATGCCAGACAGCGTATTTTTGGCACCGTGGTGGGGGCTGTTTACGGATTGATCTATATTCTGTGTAAACTGTATGTGATCGACCTGGGAGATTCTATCTGGCATTACCTCTGTCTTTCCTGCATGGCGATTCCGGTCATCTACACTGCGACCAGGCTTCAGCGCAAGAACGCGGCATATTTTTCCTGCGTGGTGTTTTTCAGCATTACGGTCAATCATCTGATGGATGCCAATCCTTACCTGTTTGTGCTGAACAGAGCTTTGGACACCTTAATTGGAATTTTGGTGGGTCTGGCGGTCAATTCCGCCCATCTGCCAACGAAGAAAAGAATGGATACGCTGTATGTGGCGGACCTGGACAATGCCCTTCGGGACGGGCATGGAAAGCTGGACGCCTACAGCAGAATTACGCTGAATACGCTTCTGGAAGAGGGACTTCAATTTTCCATCATGACGCTGAACACACCGGCGGCCTATCTGGAAGCGATGTCCGATATCAACTTAAATCTGCCCATTATCGCAATGGATGGAGCGGTCCTTTACGATACAAGAGAAAACAGCTATAAAAAGCAGTATGTGATTTCTCCGGGCGCCGCCCAGGAACTGGAACAGTTTATTATCCAAAGGGGATTTAATTTATTCAGCAATGTGATTCTGGAAGATCTGCTTATCATTTATTACGGTGATCTGAAAAACCCGGCAGAACAGAAATTGCACGAGAAATTTCACAGGTCGCCTTACAGAAATTACCTTCATAAAGAGCGGCCGAAAAACCATCCGGTGGTATATTTTATGCTCCTTGATGAGACGGAGAGGGCAGACGGGCTATATCAAGAATTGTGCCGGGAGGGATATCAGGATCAATTTAAGATTTTGCTGTATCCGTCGGAGGATGACCCGGAATATTCCTTCCTTAAGATCTATAACGCTAATGCCACGGCGGAAAATATGATTGATTATTTATTGAAGGAGACCCATTTAAACCGGCTGATCACAGTCAGCGACGAGCACAGCAGGCACGGCGTCATGTATGCCCACCATGACAGCAACCACATCGTCAGGATGATCAGAAGATCCTTTTTATATGGCGGCGAAATAAGAAATAAAACAATTTTAAGAAAATAAAGTAAAAAAGGGGAAAATCTTATATAAAAAAAGAATGTTCCCAAACAACTTGACAGGAAAAACGGTTAACGTTATACTCTCGGACAAAAGAAAGGTCTGAAAACAAAGGCGTTTTATGACGATAGGTCATAGAGCGCTTTTTCGTTGTTTTTTACGCGTAGGAGCGCATAAGAATCAGGAGGGATTTGAATGATCAGGCTGGAGAATGTGAATAAATATTTTGGTGACCTGCATGTGCTCAAAGATGTAAATCTTGAGGTAAAAGAGGGAGAAAAGCTGGTGATAATCGGTCCTTCCGGTTCCGGAAAGTCAACTACCGTGCGTTGTATGAACTTCCTTGAGGAGCCCACCAGCGGCAATGTATATATAAACGGGACAAAACTTACCGGTAAAAATAAGATAAAGGTAGTGAGGGAGACCACTTCCATGGTATTTCAGCAGTTCAATCTGTATCCGCATATGACAGTGCTGAAAAATCTTATGATAGCGCCGGTCAAACTTCACCACAAGAGCAAAAAAGAGGCGGAGGAACTGGCATACCATTATCTGGATGTGGTTGGACTCAGAGATAAAGCGCAGGTATATCCCACTACTTTATCAGGAGGACAGCAGCAGCGGATCGCCATTGCCCGCGCTCTGTGCGCCCAGTCTAAAATCATTCTTTTTGACGAACCAACATCGGCGCTGGATCCGGAAACCATAAAGGAGGTACTGGATGTGATGATCAAACTGGCAAAGGAAAACATCACTATGGTGGTGGTGACCCATGAGATGGGGTTTGCCAGACAGGTGGCGGACCGGGTGGTCTTTATGGCGGATGGACAGATATTGGAGGAGGGAACTGCGGAGCATTTCTTTGTAAATCCTGAAAATGAGAGGGTAAAGCAGTTTTTAGGAAAAATAATCAGATAGGTAGTATGCCTGAAAAGGCTTCTGCATAGATTGCGGTATTTTACCGCAAAGCGGCGCGTGCCGATACATTTTGTATGAGAAGGAGGAAAAAAATTATGAAAAAATGGAAAAAGGCAGGAGCTGCGGCTCTGTCACTGGCAATGGTTACCGGAGTGCTTGCAGGCGCGCCGGCAGTGAGCAGCGCGGCGGATACAAAAGCGGCGGATGTACAGGCGATCATTGACAGAGGGGTTCTCAGAGTCGGTGTAAAAAACGCTGTGATCGGCTTCGGATATCAGGATCCGTTAACAGAGGAATATTCCGGAATGGAAATTGAACTTGCTGAAAAATTAGCGGAGAAGCTGGGTGTGGATGTAGAGTTTACGGCGGTCACGGCAGCTACCAGAACAGAACTTCTGGATTCCGGCGATATTGACTGCGTGCTGGCTACCTTTACCATCACGGATGAGAGAAAAGAGAACTGGGACTTTACCACTCCGTATTACACGGACTATGTAAGCGTGCTGGTAGAAGACGCTTCCGGTATCACGGATCTGGAAGGGCTTGCGGATAAGACCGTGGGTGTATCTTCCGGTTCCACATCTGCGAAATCCCTGGTAAAAGCCATGATTGAGGAAGGGCTGATCAGTGAGGATAATTTTGATGAAGAGAGTTTTGATCCTTCCATCTGGGAAGAGGGCATCGCGTTCCGCCAGTATGATGATTATCCCACCATTTCTACCGCGCTGAGCGCAGGTGAGGTGGATGCATTCTGTGTGGATAAATCGATACTCGCGATTTACAGAACAGAAGGCCGTTCTTACATTGACGCGGAATTTGCTCCTCAGGAGTATGGTATTGCAACCACCAAGGATTCCGGATTGTCGGAGGTTGCGGAAGAGCTTATCACAGATCTGCTTGAGGATGGAACTATTGAGGAATTGATCACCGAGAACGGTTTAGAGTAATAAACTGGAGGGGACTATGTCGGGCATTTTTTCAGCAAGAGCATGGAATAAAGTATGGTTATACAGAAAAACTTTTTTAGTAGGCCTGGGAAATACCCTGGAGACGGCTGCCATCGCGCTGGTGATTGCCTTAGCCCTGGGAATTATTTTCGGACTGATGGCCACCAGCGGAAAAAAAGTTTTGAAAGCGATCAGCAGAGTATATGTAGAATTTTTTCAAAATACTCCGATATTGCTGCAACTGTGTTTTCTGTACTATGCCCTTGCCTTTTCCGGACATAGTCCCGGTATTTTAGTTCCCGGATTTACTGCTCTGGGCGTTTATACAGGCGCGTATATGTCAGAGGTGATCCGGGCAGGCATTGAATCTGTGCCAAAAGGACAGTTCGAGGCGGCTCAGTCCCAGGGTTTCGGATACATTTCCAGAATGGTCCATATCATATTGCCTCAGAGTATCAAGGTGATCCTGCCTCCCATGGCAAATACCATCGTGAACATGATCAAAAATACGTCCTGCCTGTATATTATAGGAGGAGCGGATCTGCTTTCTCTGACCTACAGCTTTGTGACAGGGGAGAACACAGGCGGAGCGTACGCGCCGGCCTATCTGCTGTGCGGGGTGCTGTTCTTCCTCATCTGTTTCCCGCTGTCCACTCTGGCCAGCGCATGGGAAAACGCAATTAAAAAGAGGGATCGGAAGGAGGTCGTCTGATGGAGAACATTCAGGGAAGCCTTTCTATGATAAAAAATCCTGCAATCCTGGTTTTCATTTTGAAAGGGGTTGCGTTTACGCTGATTATTTCGGTGGCGGCGGTGCTGATCAGTATCCTTTGGGGATCCGTGCTGGCAATGCTGCGAAATTATTGCAACAGCGGGATGACCAGAGTGCTGAAATGGATCTCGGTGGTGTATATAGAGGTCTTCCGCAATACGCCCTTGCTGTTCTGGATCTTTATCTGTCTGGTGTTTTGCCCAAGCCCGGCTTTCATGGACCGTCCCATGTTCGGACTTTCTTCCGTGAATAACAAGCTGCTGTTTAAAGCGGCCATGGCGCTGATATTATATACCTCCGGCGTGATAGCGGAAATTGTGCGGAGCGGACTCAATTCCGTGGCCGATGGACAATTTGAAGCCGGACATTCCCAGGGCTTTCATATGGTGCAGATCATGTGCTATATTGTGCTTCCCCAGGCATTCCGGGCGATCATACCCACACTGCTCAGCCAGATCATCACCACGATCAAAGACAGTTCTTTTCTGGCAAACGTTGCAGTGATTGAACTGATGGCGCGGACAAAACAGATACTGTCCGCTGCAAATCGCTATAATGGATCAAATGCTATTCATGTCTCCGATGTATTTATATTATTTGGATTGGCGGCGGTCATCTATTTTGTGATCAACTTTTCCCTGTCGGTAACAGTGCGCAAGATTCAAAAGCGCAGGGAGAAACAGGCAGTAGTGAGACCGGGAGCGGATTGAGAGCATGGAGGAAGAAATGGATAAATATGTAGTTACTATATCACGGCAATTCGGTTCCCTGGGCAGGACAATAGCACAGTATATGTCCAGGGATCTTAATATAGAATTTTATGACAGAGATATTGTGGAAGCGACGGCCAGGAGGATGGGGCTTCCGGTACCTGAGATCAGCCAGGAGGAGGAACGCGCAGGACTTTTCGCCAACAGAATGTATCCTCTGGGAATGGGTCTGACAAGCATGAAGCAGGAACTTTTTCAGGTGCAGTCCAATATTATCAGGGATCTTGCCCAAAAGGAATCCTGCATTATCGTGGGCCGGTGTGCTGACAGTATCCTGCAGGACATGGACAGAGTGTTAAATGTATATATCTATGCGCCTGCAAAGACCAGGATCCACAACTGCACCTCTATCCTTGGGATGGATGTGAAGACGGCCACCCGGATGATGCGGGAAGTGGACAAGGCAAGAGAAGTTTACCGTTTGAAATACTGCGCGGGCGTAAAAGAAGTATTTGACCACAGGGATATCATGATCGATTCCGGGAAATTTGGTGCGGAAAAGACTGCAAAGATTTTGTGCGGGATCGTAAAAGAACTATTTGAATAATCGTTCATTTTTTGTTGTTGAGGACTTGTATGAACTTGTTGGATATTATTGGTCCTGTCATGGTGGGACCATCAAGCTCACATACGGCGGGGGCTGTAAAAATTGGAAATATATGCAGAAAACTGCTGGGGGATACCATCAAAAGCGCAGAAATCTTTTTTCATGGATCGTTTCAGACCACGGGAAAAGGACATGGTACGGACAAAGCCATCGTTGCCGGATTGCTGGGATGTGCGGTAGACGATATCAGAATCCCCGACAGTTTCGAACTGGCTGCCCGGCAGGGCCTGGAGTTTCGTATCAGGGGAATTGATCTGGGAGAGGCACATCCAAATTCCGTAAAAATAAACCTGACCGGAGTCACCGGTAAAAAACTGGAGATCATAGCTGCATCCATTGGCGGAGGTCGGATTCAGATCCATGAGATCGATGGGTTGACGGTAAATTTCAGCGGAGATTATCCGACCCTGATCGTACAGAATCTGGACCAGCCCGGGCATATTATGGATGTAACTTCTATGTTGGCGCATAAGAGTGTCAATATCGCGGAAATGCAATTATACCGGGAAAACAGAGGCGGCAATGCGGTCATGGTGATTGAGTGCGACCAGGAAGTGCCGAAGGATTCCATCAAATGGCTGGAACATCTGGAAGGTATTATAAAAGTGACCTATCTGAGTCTGGCGGAGGAAGAAGCTCATGTATAAAGCGCTGGAGGATCTGATAAGAGAAGAGCAAAGCAGCGGCATCCCTTTCTGGAAACTGGTGCAAAAAGACGACTGCAAAGAACAGAATAAATCCGAAGAGCAATCTTTCCAGGAGATGCAGTATATCTATCGGTCGATGCGAAGTTCCTTTGAAGAGTATGACGCAAAGCTCCTGTCCGCCAGCGGTCTGGTGGGCGGAGAAGGCGCCCGCCTGCAGAAATGGCGGGAAGCGGGAAAAATGGTGAGCGGAGAATTTATCAGTTCCGTGATGGAAAAGGCATTGAAGATCAGCGAGTCCAACGCTTGTATGAAGCGCATTGTGGCTGCTCCCACCGCCGGTTCCTGCGGCGTGGTGGCGGCGGTGTTTCTGGGCATACAGGAGAAGGAACAGATTTCTGAAGAAAAAATGGCGGAGGCGCTCTATGTGGCGGCCGGCATCGGAGGAGTAATCGCTTCTCGGGCATTCCTTTCCGGAGCCGCCGGCGGGTGCCAGGCGGAGATCGGTTCCGCCTCAGCGATGGCGGCCGGCGGACTGGTATACCTCCTGGGCGGAGACGCAGAGGGGATCGCCAACGCAGCGGCGCTGGCTTTAAAAAATCTGCTGGGTCTGGCCTGCGACCCGGTGGCCGGACTGGTGGAGGTGCCCTGTGTAAAGCGAAATGTGATGGGAGCCGTCAATTCCATCACCTCCGCGGAATTAACCATGGCAGGAATCCGGAGCAAGATCCCGCCGGATGAGGTGATCGATGCTATGCGTTCTATTGGAAGAGGCATGAGCGAAGAAATCCGCGAGACAGGGAAAGGCGGGTTGGCCGGCACGCAGACCGGTATACATTATCGGGAATCCATGAGCCAGAGCTGGTAAGACGCGGGCTTGCTTCCTATCCTGCTTCATGTTAAGATAATCAAAACAGTACTTAACAGAAGAATGATGGGTAGGAGGATAGAACAGCATTATGAAGGAGCAGACGGAAAATCTTACATGGGAGGAGATCAGCACAGAGCATATCGTCCAGGATGAGTGGATTGATTTCAGGAGGTCGGCCTATCGTTTTCCGGACGGAAGCGTATTTGAGCCATATTACAGTTACAGCCGCAGGGATTATGTCGTGATCGTCGCATCGGATGAAGAGGGCAATTATCTCTGTGTCAGGCAGTTCCGTCAGGGAATCAAAGAAGTCACAACAGAGTTTCCGGCGGGAGGCATAGAGCGAAACGGTGAGAAAGAGTACGGAAAAGGAAAGGACCCTTGCGCGGCGGAGGATGCGCTGGAAGCTGCGAGGAGAGAACTGCGGGAGGAGACAGGATATGAATCCGATGAATGGAATTATCTTCTTACCGTGCCGTCGAACGCCACAATAGCAGACAATTACGCGCACATTTTTCAGGCGAAAAATTGCCGAAAAGTGGCTGATCAGGCACTGGATGAGACTGAGTTTCTAAATGTCAGAAAGCACACTGCCGGCGAAATTGAGAAGATGATCTGCCGGGGCGAATTCCAGCAGGCGATCCATATCATGGCCTGGCTGTTGACACAGAGGAGATAATCTTGTCCGCAATCCTGTTTGAAGTGTTGTAACATAAAAGAGAAGTTTTAATATTTTCTCCATACGGTCTTATTTTAGAGATGTTATTAGGGCATCTCTATTTTTTTTAGGGAAACGCTTCGGAGACTGTTCAACTGGTTCTCGGAATTGCGGAAGCAGAAAAAAGAACTGATGGAGGAATTAAGTAAACCGCAGGCCCTGTCACTGGATGAACTGCTCCTGATCCGGTACAACGAGCGGAAAACGGAACGGCTGAAGACCGGCTGCTGGACGCAAACGAAGCGCTGGACGCGGAAAACGCGCTGATTGCGGCAATGTTTGGCGAACGTCGTTCATAAAATTCGCTCAGATAGTCCAAAGTGAGGATGTCAGGAGTAGAGATAATCCGTATAATTTGGTGTGAATAGGTACGAACAGCTAAACTAGGTGTGTCCTTTTTACTGATAAACCTGAGTGCTTTTAGCGCTCATGTCCTTACAGAAGGAAGGTGATGTTTGTTAAGCAAGAAAACAAAGATTCTGGTTGTGGACGACCAGCGAATGGCGCTCGGCTTTTTCGAGATGTATGTCAAGTCCTCCACGAATTACGAGCTGGTAAAGGCTCTGCCGACAGCAGAGGCAGCAGTAACCTTCTGTGACCGACACGAGGTCAATCTGATCGTTATGGATATTATGATGCGCTATGGGATCGACGGATTGACGGCGGCGGAACAAATCAAGAAGCGGCATCCTCAGATCAAGATCATTCTGGCCACCTCTACCTCGGAATCGAGCTGGGAGGACCGGGCCAGAGCAGCAGGCGTCGAGAGCTTTTGGTACAAGGAGTACTCCGATACATCGCTTTTGGAGATCATGGATCGGACGATGGCGGGCGAAAGAATTTATCCGGACGATCCTCCGAAGCCGGACTTCGGGCTTGTGACAAAAGCCGCCCTGACAGAAAGGGAGATGGAGGTTCTGCGGGAGATGACAGATAGCCTTTCCAATGGAGAGATTGCCAGGAAGCTGGGTATTTCCGTCAACACCGTCCGGCAGCATATCGAAAATATGCTGAACAAGACAGGGTTTGAAAACCGGCTCGACCTTGCAATCAACGCGAAGGCGTTAGGGCTTGTGGTCAGCGAAAAAGACCGTCTGAACGGAGGTGCACCGGATGGATAAATGCCGCCCGAGAACAAAGCGGACATGGGAAGTTATAAAAAATAAAGGAGGACAAACATATGAAGGTCAAAAAATTCATGGCTGTTTTTCTGACATTTGTCATGCTGGCGGGGATGCTGCCTGCTACTGCGTATGCCGGCGAGTGTCCGGCGGAGGATTCATCCAGGAACGGTGGGAATCACTTCTGGAATGTGATCAGTGCAACGGATCCGACCTGTACATCACCGGGTACCGTGACATCACAGTGCGTTTATTGCGACACAACGAAAACGGAACAGACGGGTTCTGCATTGGGGCATAGTTGGAGTGACTGGGCGATAACAAAGAAGGCCACGTGTACGGAGAACGGAACACGTTCACGCACTTGCGGCTGATGCGGGCAGACAGAAACAGAAAACATTGTTGCTGCCGGACACACATGGGGTGGCTGGACACAGACCAAAGCGCCAACCTGCGCTGCGGAGGGGACGCAGACGCGCACCTGCTCCGTGTGCGGTGTGACAGAGACGCAGTCCATACCTGCCACAGGCAATCATAGTTGGGGCGGCTGGAAACAGACAAAGGCAGCGTCCTGTACGGCAGGCGGTGAGGAAAGCCGTAAATGTTCTGTCTGCGGAAAGACAGAAACCCGTGCTACCTCTGCTTTGGGACACAGCTGGGGCGGCTGGTCGGTAACGAAAGCGGCTACCTGTATCTCGGAGGGTAAGGAGACACGCACCTGCTCCCGCGACGGCGCGAAAGAGACGCGATCGACCCCGCGGATCGCGCACAGCTGGGGATCATGGAGAACTACGCGGGAGGCAGCCTGCGACAGAACGGGCGTGGAGGAACACCGCTGTTCGGTCTGCGGTACGACCGAGACTCGTGAAATTCAGAAGATACCCCACACCTACGGGGAATGGACGGTTGAAAAAGAACCGACCTGCAGCGAAGAAGGAAAACAGACCAGAGTTTGTCAGGTATGCGGCTATGTGGACACACAGAGTATTGCAAAACTTCCCCATACGTTCGGGGAATGGACGGTAACGCTGGAGCCGACCTGTACGGCCGAGGGAGAACATACTCATACCTGCGAGGTATGCGGGTTGGAAGAAACAGAAAAAATGCCGATGATCCCGCACGACTTCGGCGAGTGGGAGATCATTTCCCCGCTGACGGATTTTTCCATCGGTATCCGGGAGCGTACCTGTAAGGTCTGTGGCCAGCTGGAGCATGAGGAGACAGCGCCTTCCGGCATTCTGCGCCTTGGTGACCGGGGTGAGGGTGTCAGGGATCTGCAGAATGCTCTGAATGAGGCCGGCTATGACTGCGGGACGGCAGATGGGATCTTCGGACAGAAAACCGAGGATGCGATCAAGGACTTTGAGCAGGATTTGAATAAAAATTCGGACGGCATAGGATGGCCCGGTCTGGAAAAGATCCTGATCGATGGTCTGGAGCATGAAGAGGATTTGCGCCTGAGTGTGAAACTGGTTTCCGACGCATCATGGTTTGAAGAAGGAGATACCGTCCTGTTTGAGGCGGTATTGGAGAATTCCAGCGGTATGGATATCGATGAATTTACCCTCTATCAGATGTCTGAGCATGATGAGCACTATCCCTATTGGCTGGGTGTATTCGGCAGTGAAAAGCTGGCGGGGGGCGAGAGCAGAACGATTACGGATCTGGAATATACGATCAGCGCCGCGGACGTGGCAGCCGGTGATGTAGTGGTCAGCTTTTATGTATCCGGTGAGGGAGCCGGGGGAAAAACCCTGTATTCCAATCAGGTAGATCTGGGGATCAACACCCAGGCGCCGGGTCCCGAGCTCGAGCTTTTCGCAAATGAAGTGGCAGTGCTGCCGTTTTTGGAGGATGCAGAGTTCACGGTTCCTGTGACGCTGATCAACCATAGTGCCGCTCCTGTCGCATTGGACGAGATCTTTTTGGACGAGTCTATAGGATCCATCTCGAAAGAGCCGTGGATGTCCGAACTGTTGACTCCGGAAGTACCGTATCAGTTTGCCTATACAGGGAAAATCCTGTTTTATGAGGAGGGAATGCCATGGGCGCACCGCACCCTCAGCGCAAAAGTGCATGATCCCGAGAGCGAAGAAGATGGATCGACCGGAGCGCATATCTTTATGGCGAATCGGGTAGAAGGCCCGTCGGTTATGCTGATCGCCGACGATACCACCGGGATGGGCGGTGATTTAGGGGACATCATTTCTCTGCCGCTGGTTGCCATAAACAATGGTACGGTGGATCTGAAAGTGACGGAGATCAGCGGAAATTATCCGACAGATATTGCAGAATATGATCCGAAGTATGACACACTGTTCCCTGCGGGAGAGGGCTTTGCTTTTACGGTGAATGTGGAGGTGCTGCCCGCTGACGCCTACATGGCTTCGCAGCAGGATCCTTCCGGACCGTGTTTCTTTGATCGTTTCATTCTTTTGCGGGCCATTCCGGCCGAGGGCGGTGAGGAGTTGATCGATGATGAGCTGATCATGCTTTGGTTTAACGGTGCAATGCCCGGACTGACGCTTGCGATGCATCAGATCACACCGGATCAGGAGATCTGGAGCCCGGATGAGGGCGGCCATATCGCTGATATGGAATACAGCGGCATCGTGAAAAATACCGGGGAGCGTCCTCTGACCGTAACAAACCTCCATGCATGGATGTATCCGGAAACGGAAGCCGCATTTATCGTATCTTCGTTTGACGAGCCGGTTCTGCTGAATCCGGGAGAGACCCACTCCTTCACGGCGGTCCTTCCCATCAGTACCGATAATATTACGCCCGGTTCTGCCAGTGAGAGTGTGGACGGCGTGATCGAGGTCATGTTTGGCATGGTCGGAGAGGACCCTGTCGAAGGCGGCGCGATGACGCAGACCAGATATGATTCAGAGAATATTACCTTTACCTACAAGGTGAGGAAGGACGCCTACAGCTGGGCTCCTCCGTCGGAAGAAGAGGCTGAAGAAACCTTTGATGACAGTGTTTTTGTCCTGAAGAATATCACCAGCCATTCACAGGTCCAGGGAGCATATCATACGGATCTGTACGGTGAGGGCGAGGAGATCACCTATGAGATCAGTATCCAGAGTATTGCGGATGAGGAACTTTATGACGTCCTGCTGATCGACAGGATCGGCGGTGAGGAGACGGTCGTAGCGACCCTTCCGCAGCTGAATAAAGAGGATGGATATCTTTCCTTCCCGTATACCTATGTGGTAACAGCCGCGGATGTGGAAGCAGGTGAGGTGGAAAATCATGCATATGCCACCTATCGGGTAGGAAACAGCCCAGAGCGCGTGACGTCCTATGAAGATGTTGCCTTTGCAAGTACCATTGATATGAAAGTGCCGGATGGAGAGAAATCAGAGGATCTGGTGGTCACAAAGACTGCTTCCGGTAATCCGGGCGAGTCAAACGGAAGCTATGCTGCAGATGATGAAGTGACCTACCTCATTACGGTAACAAACAATTCCGGGAAAACCATCCGCAACATTGAAGTGGTGGATGAAAAGAGCCAGGCAGGCACAGTGGGAACGATCGCAGAGCTCTCCCCCAGCATGAGCGAGACGGTGAACTTCGTATATACAGTGACTGCGGCGGATGTAGCAAACGGAAAGGTACAGAATGTTGCCACAGCGAAGTGGACTGCCGGAAATGAGAACCGGTATGCGCCTTCCAACATCTGTACGATCTCTACCTTGCCGTCTCCGATGAGCATTTATAAGTACGATGCAGGAACCTCAGAGAATCCGGCAGGATATCAGCTCTCAGAGACGATCCATTATGAGATCACGGTCACAAACAACAGCGAGGAAATGCTGAACAACCTGCAGGTTCGGGATATGAAAAAGTCCGGAGACGGAATCGTGGGTACCATCCCGACACTGCCTTCCGGAGCGAGCGAAACAGTTGGCTTTGATTACACAGTCACGCAGGCGGACGTAGACGAGGGCAAAGTGGTAAATGTGGCTTGGATCGATCTGAATGATACGACCGGAAACAGCACCGGTTATATGACGATCTATTCCAATGAAGTGTACATACCGACCATACATGCTCCGGCAGAAGTGTCCGTATTCAAAAGCGAGGAAACCAGCAGTATCGATCCTGCGGGGTATGAGCTGCACCATACCGCGCAAGGCCTGATCGGGTTTACGAACCACGCGGATGAGCCGCTGTTAAACGTAGACATATATGATCTTCCGAATGGCGATACCGCAGGTACCTATCTGGGTACGATCCCGCAGATCGACCCCGGTCAGCAATTGTATCTGCCATGGGGCATGACGGTTACTTTGGAAGATGTGGAACGCGGTTACATGACGAACGCTGCGCGGGTGGAATTTACCGATCCTTACACCGGCGAGCCGCGTACGGAATTTGCGGACGAGATTACGATCAAAGTCAAACCGCTGGAGACGGTATACGGCGGTCTGGAAGTGGTGAAGAGTGTGACAAACACTCCGGCGAACGGCAGCTATTTTGTCGAAGGCGAAGAGATTGCGTTCCATATCGATGTGAAGAACCTTTCGGGCCAGAAAGTGACAGATCTTACGGTCTATGAGCCGCTGGTATCCGGAGGTATTCTGAAGGAAGTCGGTGAACTTGCGGATGGAGATTCAGTGTCTGGCATTGATGTATCGTGGACTGTCACTGCATTGGATGTGGCAAACGGCGAGGTAAATAATGTCGTAACTGTCCATGCAATGGGCGAGGATGGAACAAAGTATATTGTCCTGAGTAATCCGGCCATTGCGCCTGTTGGAGCGGACGAACCTGAACTATCAGACACACCGGATGAACCGAAAGCTTCCAGCACACCGGAAGGACCAGATATACCGGAAGAGCCGGGAACACCGGAAGAGCCGGGAACACCGGAAGAGCCGGGAGCACCGGAAGAGCCGGGAGTACCGGAAGAGCCGGGAGCACCGGAAGAGCCGGGACAACCGGGAGCACCGGAAACACCGGAAGAGCCGGGAACAACACAGACATCAGGAACAATACAGATATGGAGTAGTGCAAACCTGCAATCAGAATCTGAACAGAACGAGTATTGTAAACGCGTGTTGACCGGGAAAGGTGACGGCACAGCAGAATACGAAATGATCTACTGCGCTGAACATGCGGAAACTGCAGAGTCTGTCCGTACCCTTCTGGAACAGGCTGAGAGCGAAGAGGAAACACAGGATGCATGGCAGCAGTCCATAGAATTGTGGACGGAGGCGCTGAACGCGGAATACGATGAGCTGTTCACTGAGGCAACCGATATGGAAAAGCCGTTCATTCTGGAAGAGCGCACACTGTTCTGGCTTCAGCTGACCTGCTATCAGGACGAACTGGCAGAGCGCTATGCGGACGATCCGGCAGCGGCATTGGCGAAGATATCTGAACAGTTGATGAATAAGACCGCTGATGTTTGCTATGAAGCACATACTGCACCGGAAAACCGGATCGACAGCTATGTGACCGGCAGGTATACCGGACTTGCGGACGCCGCACCTGCGGCCCCCTGCCTGCGGGATGTTACCGCTGCAGATACCGGCGCGAAGTATCGGGAAAACCTGTGTGAACGGCACAGGATCACAGAAGAGGCGATTGGGGCGCTGCTGTATGACGCAGCCGACAATGAGGCGCTGGCGAACGCATGGAAGAGCGCAAATCAGTTGTGGCTGGTGGAACTGGATGCCATCACCAATGAGCGGTATCTTGCTGCCGATGCAGAGGCGAGAGCACAGATCGCGGCAGAGCGCGTATCCTTCGGCAACTGGCTGAATGCCCGTGAAACCTTCCTGAAGGTTCTGTATCCGGACAAGGCAGAGATCGTGAACGAGGTTGTAACGCAGACGATCCGAAGCCGTGTACTGGATATGTGCGGAGAGAACGAATAAAGATTCTTTATGAAGAGTAAAGAACAGTATTTTAAGAACAGGATCTCGGGCGGTGCGGATATAGCCGTGCCGCCCACCTCCTAATAAATCGCTATTAGGTAATTGCGAAACGCCTCAAAAATCAACTGAATATTCGAAGTATTGACTGAAAACAGGCTGTGAGCCAGGCGGTATGAGGTGTGTCTTTCGGCTGG
>CACYXH010000032.1 GCA_902778245.1 uncultured Lachnospiraceae bacterium
CAATCTGATGCAACATCTGACAGATTACTATATACTGTACCTTCTTTTAATTTGCAGAATTTTTCTGAAATATGGGACGGGTAATGTGATGAATAACAATCCGTGAAAACATTGGCTATGAGGATCTTCTGACAGCGCATCCCTATGACCGGGAACTGATCGAAGGCATCACCGCGCTGATCCTTGAGACAGTGATTTCTGCCGGCGATACGATCGTGATAGCAAGCAATCGCTATCCTGCTTCTGTGGTGAAAAGCAAGTTCCTGAAGCTGGGATATTCGCACATCGAGTACGTGCTGTTCTGTCTTCAGCGAAACACAACCAAAGTCAACAACATCAAGAAATACCTGCTGGCAGCTCTGTTTAACGCACCATCGACGATCAGCGGCTATTACCAGGCGGAAGTCAATCATGACATGCCCGAACTGGCAGCCGGCAGATGAAAGGAGGAATCCATATGCTGCGAATAATCATAAAAATCCTGCTGTTTCCCGCAGTTATCCTGCTCGGGATTTTCGAGTGGCTGTGCTCTGCAGCAGCCGGGCTGTCAGGTATGGCGTTCCGGATGATCGCCGGAGTTTTCATACTCACTGCTATCCTGAGCTACGGTTTCGGATTGGAACCGTGGTCAGTTGCCATGCGGATGATCATCGGAGGAGCAGTATTTCTCATGATTCCGATGGTCGGGACAATCCTGGTCGCAGGGATCACTTTGCTCAGAGCATTTATCCGGACGATCTGAAAAATGCCAGAGAACGAGGAATGGGGCATATCCAAAGCGGATGTGTCCCATTTTTCTGGCTCTATTTTCAGCGGTTTTCAGCGGTTTCAGCGTTCAGCGGATTCTGCAAAAAGCCGCAAAAAGATTTTACATTGTCCGCAGGCACGGACAAGCCATTTGTCATTAATAAGATATCAGATGAAAGCTGATGAGGAAGCCGTCGCAAAACTGATACATCTTAAGCCGGCTCTCCATGGAATGAAGGGAAAGGAGCGGATGGAAAATGAAGTTTATAATAAGCGATCATTCAACTTCAAAGGTTTATCACCTGGCGGGATGCCCGCACGCTGCCAGGATCAAGTATCAGAATCGAATGGAGATATCGAGGGAGCGTGCCAACGTACTCGGATACCGTCGCTGCAAATGCTGCGGGAATCTGAAGGGTACCATCCGGGTGCTTACCACCAATATTGAGTTTCTTGGGACCGGGAGAGAAATGGACGTAACATATCAGCCAAAAACCGATACGGTATATATCCGCACAAAGATCGGTTTTTGGAAAACATTCTGGAAGGACGATGCAGGTTTGCTGCTTTACCATCTGAATCGTTACGACAGCTCTAAATCGGCAGAAGAGCTGTCCCACGCTGCATTTCACAGGCAGCAGGATGTGAAAGCCACAGAATCCCTGGAGAAGATCCTGTCTTACATCGAGAAACATGATCAGGCAAAAGAGATCATCGCTGATGACTACAGGAAGCTGCCGCAGAAAACGGCAAAACAGCGGAAATATTACCGGCAGGCAGAGTCAAGGAACAGAAGATCTCAGGTTAATCGGATATTTGCGATCTTTTCAGAGATCGAGAAGGGAAATAATCTGGCACAGTACTCGTTTTGCTGAGAAAAAACATTATTGTCCTCATGCACAGACAGGGAATTTGTCATTAATAGAATATCAGGACGAAGAAAGGGGAAGGTCTAGCAGAAATGATACTTCTTTGACAGACATTCGTCGCTTGGCGGGCGACCAGCTAGCCGGGGCGGTCGTGTAAACTGTAAGCATGGAGGTGATACGAGATATGATGATCAGTCCGGAAACATATTATGAAGAGTACCTTCAGGGAAAGAGCCAGTCCACTATCTTACAACAGATCAGTTTACTGAAGCAGGAAATCGTCAGGCTGAAAGAAGTGATGGAGTCTGATGAAAATAGTCCGAAAGCCATGATCATGCCGAGCCCTTTGACGAGAATTAAATGTAATCGCGAATATCTTGAAATGGCAAAGCTTGCACTTGAGGAAGCAGGCGGGCAATATGAACTGACTGATGAAGAAATGCGGGATCTGTCTTTTAATGCAAGGTTGGCAGATATGCATCGGTTTATCCTGGAGATCGGCGGGTTCTTCAATGGTTATACAAAATACAAATATACTATATCCGGAGATCGTGTCTTATTTGATGCGGATCACAGCTTTTATCTTAAGCCGTCAAATCTTCCTGTATATGAGCCGTTTTCCAGAGAAGAATTTGTCAGGGGTATTGCAGCTCTTCATATTGGAGAGTGGAAAGAAAGATATGAGAATCTATACGTGCTTGACGGAACACAGTGGAGCATATGCGTTGAATATGAGGATGGAATGCTTCCATTCGAAATATATGGCAGTAATGCATATCCTTATAACTTTGAGGAGCTGATCGATTTCCTGGGAATTGATAATTCAGACATTGATGAAACGGGTGATGATCCCGGCGAAGAAGAAGAATAACGAAGAAGAATAGATTTTTTGGTATAAATCTCACCATTGTACCCACATACGGACAGGCTGCCTGGCATACTTACATCATCTTAAAGAGAGATTTCAAAAAGTATTCGGAGGTGTGCCATGAAAGGATATGTTACGGACAGCGGATACATGGGATATGTAGACGGAAGATATGTTCTGTTTGCGAGTGAGAGCGATTATGTTGAGTATACCAGAGACAGATGAGAATACAAAAGAAAATGTCTTGAGAAGGGAGAAGCCATGAAAAAGATATATTTCACAATTACAGGGACGCAATACAGATACGGCCATGATTTTCTGAAGCCAGGGATGAAAGTGAAACTGGAGAAGGAGCCGGATAACCAGTATGATGCCGAGGCAATTCGTGTGATGATGAAGGGGATCGGGCAGATAGGATACGTTGCAAATTCTATCCATACGGTAAAAGGTGAAAGTTGGAGCGCCGGGCGTATGTATGATCGGTTTGGAAAGAAGGCCTTTGGAGCAGTGAAGTATGTGCTGCCGGACGGAGTGCTGTGCAGATTAGAAAAATAACATAACAAGATAGCTCGATGGCCGGGGTGGACTAACTCCGGCTATGCTGCGTGTATTATAAAGGGCGATCAGATGTCATATATGACTAAGTTTGATATTTGCTATGAACCGTTCTACCTTCTTGCATATTCAGTAATAGAGATAATAGCATCCAAATAGCTTTCTTGGATCAGAATGTACCTTAGATGATAGATAAATGGATAAAAGTTGCTTTTGTGACGTGTGTATGATAGGATCATTCTGTTGGATTGTATATTTTTTGAATCAGAGAGGTAAGATGATGGCTTTTTCAGAAGATATAAAAAAAATCAGGCGTAAAGCATTTATGACACAGGAAGATTTCGCCAAAGAGATTGGTGTTTCATGCATTACTGTAACGCGATGGGAAACAGGGAAAGCTAAACCAAATTTAAAGACAATGAAGTTAATAGATGATTATTGTAAGAAGAAAGAAATAGACTTTGATGTCAGTGAAGAGATTTCGAAAGAATGATAACTATAGGGATGTCATCTGACTTCTAGCGTCTATTATCGGAAGGAGCTTATATAATAATGGAGTTTTCAAATACTTGCGTGGAAATCAAGCAAAAAAGAGAAGAACTCGGAATCACTGTAAAAGAGTTCGCTGATGCTCTGGGGCTTGGAAAAGGTGGAGAAAAAATGGTGAGGGACTGGGAAGCTGGAACTGAAGTTCCATCAGCAGGTCTCTATCGGAGGATAGTTCAGTTTGCAGATGAGCGTCCTTATGTGAATAGTAGGAAAACAGGAAATTTCAAATTTATTGATTTGTTTGCCGGAATTGGTGGTATTCGTATCCCTTTTCAGGAATTAGGCGGGGAATGTGTGTTTTCGTCAGAGTGGGATCAGTTTGCCCAGAAGACGTATAGAGTGAATTTCGGAGAAGTACCCCAGGGTGATATTACAAAAATTGAATCATCTACCATCCCTGATTTTGACATTTTACTTGGGGGATTTCCATGTCAGCCGTTTTCATCGGCCGGATTGAAAAAAGGATTCGCGGACACAAGGGGTACACTGTTCTTTGAAATAGAAAGAATTATGAGGGATAAGCGTCCGAAAGCATTTCTCCTGGAGAATGTCAAACAGCTTCGGTCACATGATCGGGGAAGGACGTTGAGAGTAATATTGAATCATATTGATTCGTTAGACTACTATGTAAAATACGAAATCTTGAGGGCCGGGGATTTTGGAGTTCCACAAAACCGTGAGCGGACATATATAGTCGGCTTTGACAAGAATTATTATGATTTGCCAGAGAATTATGATTTTCAGTTTCCTGAGCCAACTTATGAGGAAACACGACTCGGGAATATTCTTGAAACTGATGTGGATGATCGTTATATGAAATCGAGGAATAAGGGGGATCAGGATGTCAAAAAAACTTACAGCAGCACAATTAAAGAAACAGCTCAAAGAATGCTCACAGGACGAACTGATCTATTTGATTTCCAGGTTATATAAAGCGGTTCCGGAAGCGGCAGACTTTATAAATGTTGAACTGGGTGATCAGGAGTATATTTCAGGTCTGCTTGAAGAGGCAAAGAAAAAGGTCCGAAAGGAATTCTTTCCGACTCGAGGATATGGAAGGCTCTCGCTTTCAACAGCAAAATCCGCCATATCTTCTTTTAAGAAGGTCTGTACGGATCCAGTAATGATAATCGATTTGCAGTTGTATTATGTCGAATGCGGGGTTGAATTCACGAATACCTACGGAGACATTAATGAATCTTTTTACAGCAGTATGGAAAGAATGTACTGGGCTGTGATCGAAACACTCAACAAGTCAGATGACGAAAGGCTGTATCAAATGTTTTCCGAGAGACTGAAAGCTGTGGTGGATGATTCGAATGGAATCGGATGGGGCTTCTATGATGGGCTGTGCGACAGCTATTACAGCCTGAAATGGGTCGGAGAATAACTCTGTAATCGGTGGGAGTAAATAATGGGATATTGTATATGGGCCGATATGAACAAGGCCAACCGAATTTATCATGATACCGAATGGGGTATTCCTGTTCACGACGACCGGCACATGTTTGAGCATTTAATGCTCGAATGCATGCAGTGCGGCCTTTCGTGGGATCTGATGCTGAAGAAACGGGAGATCTTCCGCTCATGTTTCGCAGGTTTTGATTACGACAGGATTGCTGCATTTACCGACGAAGATGTAGAGCGAATTATGAATACCGAAGGCATGATCCGATCACCACGGAAGATCCGTGCCGTGATCCACAATGCGCAGTGTTTCCAGAAAGTCCGGGAGGAGTTTGGCACCTTCTGTGATTATATCTGGGGATTCTCCGATGGAAAGACGATTCTGTATCAGGGACATGATACCGGCAGGATCCCGGTCAGCAACGGGCTTTCCGAGAAGATCAGTAAGGATCTGAAGAGTCGTGGTTTTAAATATGTCGGTCCGGTGACAATTTATTCGCATCTGCAGGCCTGCGGCATTATCAATGATCACGATAAAGGATGTGACTGCTTCCGGAAAATCAATGCAGCGAATCCTACTGTCCGGAAACGTCGTCAGGAAGAGAAGTATTGAGAAATGAGGTCAGTATGAAACAGGAAACCATAGACAGGATACGGAAGTTTGTTTCGGACCGGGAGTGGGAGCAGTACCATACTCCGGCAAATCTCGCGAAGTCTATCTCCATTGAGGCCAGTGAGCTGTTGGAGTGCTTTCAGTGGAGCGATACAGACTATGATCTGGAGCATGTAAAAGAAGAACTGGCGGACGTGATGGTTTACTGCCGCAACCTGCTTGACGAACTGGGGGTGGATGAGGATGAGATTATCAACGCCAAGATGGATCAGAATGAGAGAAAGTATCCGATCGAGAAGGCCAGGGGAACAGCGGCGAAATACGATCAGTTGGAAGGATGATGTGAGGGTTATGGCAAAGAAACTAAGTGAGCCAACAAGAGAACAATATGAACAGCTGATATCGTTGCTGGAAAAGTCTAACGAGATCCAGGAAAAAACGATCCATGTTCTGGAACAACAGGTGGAAGTACTGCGGGATATGCTCTCTTCGACACAGAAAATGCTGAAAGAGAAAGAAGCGGGATCTCGATTTGTCGTTTATCCTGAATAACTTGAGCTGTCAGAATCGGGAAGGAGGAGTTCAGATATGTTGGAGATTGGAACAAAAGCACCGGAGTTTACACTTCCGGATCAGAATGGTGAAATGAAGTCCCTGGCGGATTACCGCGGCCAGAAGGTGATCCTTTACTTTTATCCGAAGGACATGACAGCAGGCTGCACGAAGCAGGCCTGTGCTTTTGGGGAACTATATCCTCAGATTCGGGAGAAAGGTGCAGTTGTCCTGGGCGTGAGCAAGGACAGCGTGGCATCCCACAAGAAGTTTGAGGAAAAACACGGCCTGCCCTTTACTCTCCTCTCTGACCCGGAGAAAGAAGTGATCCAGGCTTATGATGTCTGGAAGGAAAAGAAAAATTACGGAAAGGTTAGCATGGGTGTTGTCCGGACGACCTATCTGATCGATGAGAACGGTATTATCTTGAAAGCTTTTGATAAAGTAAAGGCGGCGGACAATCCGGCACAGATGCTGGGAGAACTGGAATGAGAGTCATCATCTCTCCGGCAAAGCAGATGCGGGTAGATACGGATTCGTTTACCAGCAGCACATTTCCGGCATTTATGGAGAAAACGGAAATCCTGATGCAGTGGATTCGGAGTCTCTCCTATGAGGAGCAGAGAAAACTCTGGGCCTGTAATGACAAGATTGCCCGGCAGAACGCCGAGCGCTTTGCTCAAATGGATCTTCGGAAGAATCTCACCCCTGCCCTGCTGGCTTATGACGGGATCCAGTACACGTACATGGCGCCGGCCGTTTTTGAGGATGGCCAGTATGAGTATGTGCAGGAGCATCTGCGGATACTGTCCGGATTCTATGGCGTGGTAAAACCTATGGATGGCGTTGTACCATACCGTCTGGAAATGCAGGCGAAAGCTGCTGTCTCCGGCTATGGGAACCTGTATGATTTCTGGGGCGACAGTCTGTATCGGGAAATAGTCGACGAGAGCGGAATCATCGTTAATCTGGCATCGAAAGAATACTCCAAATGCATCGAGAAATATCTGCGGCCGGGAGACCGCTATATCACCTGCGTCTTTGGTGAGCCGGAAGGCGGAAAGATCGTCCAGAAGGGAGTTTACGTCAAGATGGCAAGGGGTGAAATGGTACGGTATATGGCAGCCAATGCTGTAATCAAACCGGAGGAGATCAAAGCATTTGACTGGAGTGGATACCGGTTCCGGGAGGATCTGTCTTCTGAGAATGAGTTTATATTTATCCGGACGGAGATTCCCGGGAAATCAGCAGGCCGCCGGAAAAAGAGAGAAACATAAGAATGGATGCAAAGCGCGGATATGTGCCGGAAGATGAAAGATACTTTTCCCCGGAAGCAATTGAAATTATGAGAATGGCCTCCCGGCATATCCGGTATCTGCTGGATGAAGGTTATGACCTGAAGCAGACATCGACATTTGTTGGGAACCATTTTCTACTCTCAGAGCGGCAGAGACTTGCTATTGTACGAAGTCTTGCTTCCGGGAAGCAGTTATCAGGACGGAAGAAAAAGCTGGTTCCTATGGATCAATTGGCAGGTCAGGAAGTCTGGATAGATGGGTTCAACACCATCATTACTTTGGAAGTGCTGCTGAACAGATCCGTTCTGTTCCGGTGTATGGATGGGACGATCCGTGATCTTGCGGCTCTTCGAGGAACGTACCGACTTATACCTGAGACCGACGGTGCCGTGCAAATGTTGCTGGAGAGCTTGAAAAATGCCGGCGTAAGAAAGATTAAAATCCTGCTGGATCAGCCGGTGTCAAATTCCGGCAGATTGAAAACACGGATTGCAGATATTGCAGAGGAAACAGGCTGTTCCGATTTAGATATTCAGATACTGCGGGATGTGGATCGCACGCTTTATGACAAGGGGCTGGTGATCACATCCGATTCTGTTATTCTGGATCATTGCAGGAGTTGGGTGAATCTGACAGCGGAGTGTGTAAAGCAAATGGGCTACCCAGTATTACAGGTATGGTAATTGTGATGAAAATAGCAGCGATGACCTTCCGGCTGCATGCCCCCTGGGTGCACAGTCTGAAGGAAAAGAGAATGACCGTGAAGAGCCTCATCGCAAAGCTTCAGAATAAATTCCATGTTTCTGCAGCGGAGATCGATGAGCAGGATACCCATCAAATCATTGTGATCGGAGTAGCGGCAATCGTCCCGCACAATGCCATGGCGGACAGTCTTATGGAAGAAATCTCCCTGTTCGTGGAGGAAAACACGGAGGCAGAAATCATAGATGAAGAACGCGAGATCCTATAAGCGGATGAAAAACACAAGCAAGTTCATTTCGCTGATCCTTCGGCACAAACCAGAGGTGATAGGTATTTCCCTGGATGAACACGGATGGGCTGATGTGGAGGAACTGATTGCCGGCGTGAACCGGTCGGAAGGTCATTTCCTGGATATGGAAACACTGGAAGAAATTGTCCGCATGGATGAGAAGCAGAGATACTCTTTCAATGAAGACCATACGCTGATTCGGGCGAATCAGGGACATTCGATCCCTGTGGATGTCGAGCTGGAAGAAAAGACGCCGCCGGATGTTCTCTGGCATGGAACCGGCGAAAAATACGTATCTTCCATAGACATGCAGGGCTTGATTCCAAAGAGCCGTCTTTATGTCCATCTCTCATCGGATGTTGAAACAGCAAAGAAGGTCGGGAGCCGGCACGGGAAGCCGGTTATTTACCAGATTGACTGCAGGAAAATGACGGAGGATGGCTTCCGCTTCTATCTTTCTGCAAATAAAGTCTGGTTGACGAAGGCGGTTCCTGCAGAGTATTTGAGCAAAAAGGGGTGATTATCTGATGAAAACGGCAATACTCTTCTATTCCAAACACCACGGAAACACAAAGAAACTTCTTGATGCGATCGCGGCGGCAGATCCGGATGTGGATCTGGTTGATGTGACGACAGCCGGGAAGACGAACCTTTCAGGATATGACCGGATCGGGATTGCTTCCGGTATTTATTACAGCAGTTTTGCAAAGCAGGCAATCGCCTATGCAGCGGAGAACCTGCCGGAAGGAAAGCCGGTCTTCTTTATCTACACCCACGGCGCTCCGGCGGGTGGGTTCCTGAAGGGAATACGGGCTGTCACGGAAAGCAAGCGCAGTAAGGAACTGGGGGAATACCGGTGCCAGGGCTTTGATACGTTTGGTCCGTTCAAGCTGGTAGGAGGTATAGCAAAAGGCCATCCGACAAAGTCAGAGGTCGACGGTGCCGTTAAGTTTTACCGGGAACTGCCGGATAAATGAGGAGATGGTTTCTATGTTTAACGTGAATACGGTGATCGGGATCAATTCGGCCATGTCCCGACCCTCGGGAAACAGAAAGAAAGACCGGATGGATTACAGGAAAGAACTTCAGGAAATCATAAAAATGGTCGATGCTGCAAAGCTTCGCCTGGGCGACGTAAGCTGTGCGATGGATGAGGACGATCTGGATACTGCTGCAGTAGACGAGGCTCTGGATGCTCTGGATGATGTGATTGATATTCTGGAAGATGTAACCGAGGAAGAATAACGGAAATACGAATATGAAGATCATGGTCAGTGCCTGTCTACTTCCGTGCGCGGTGCGCGAGGAGCTTGCGGACGCGGTGCGCGCGCGACACCTGGCGGGTGAAAACTGCAAGTATAACGGCGGCAACAACAGGAATGAAAAAGTTCTCCGGTTGATGGAAGGAAATAAAGTGATTACCGTCTGTCCGGAGGAGATGGGCGGCCTGCCGACGCCGCGGGTTCCATCGGAGATTTGCAATGGAATTGTCACAGCAAAGGACGGCCGGATCGTAGATAAAGAATACCGCGCCGGCGCAGCGAAATGCCTGGAAATCGCCCGGAGTGAAAAACCGGATCTGATTGTGCTGCAGTCCAGAAGTCCGAGCTGCGGCGTGAAACAGCGGTATGACGGCTCATTTTCCGGAACCCTGGTCGATGGTGCCGGAGTGACCGCGCAGCTTTTGATGGAAAACGGATTTCCTGTGATTGATGTGGAGGATCTATAGTTGAACATACAGATATTCGGAACAAAGAAAAGCTCAGATACCCGCAAAGCGGAGCGCTTCTTCAAAGAACGCGGCATTAAGTTCCAGTCGATCGATCTGAAGGAAAAGGGACTCAGCAAAGGGGAATTCAATTCGGTGATGCAGGCAGTCGGCGGAGTAGACGCCATGATCGATCCGGATTGCAAGGACAAAGACCTTCTGGCGCTTGTCACATACATTTCATCTGATGAGCGGGCGGAAAAGGTGATGGAAAACCAGAGCGTGATCAAGCAGCCAATTGTCCGGAACGGACGCCAGGCGACGGTCGGATATGCGCTGGAAGTCTGGAAGGCGTGGCAGTAACATAACAACCGGGTTGGCAGCAATTTATGTTCGCCTTGTACAAGTATATGCAGAAATGAGGAGGATATGAAGCAGTACATTGTTGACGCGTTTACAGATAAGCCTTTTTCCGGGAATCCTGCGGCAATCTGTGTGATGGACGAGTGGCCGTCAGAAGATTTCATGATGAAGATGGCGATGGAGAACAATCTGTCGGAAACAGCATTTATCGTAAAAGAGCCGCAGGGATACCATCTGCGCTGGTTTACACCCGGCGGAGAGATTGAACTCTGCGGTCATGCAACCCTTGCTTCGTCTTTTGTGATCCTGAACTATTATGAACCGGAGAGCACGATCGTACAGTTTTCAACTTTGAGTGGGCGTCTGACTGTAAAGCGGAAAGGCTTGCTCTATGAGATGGACTTTCCAATCTACAAACGGAAGGAGATCCCTGTTACGGGTGATATGGAGGAAGCATTTGGATTCAGGCCTTTGAAGGCATTGCTTGGCATGGATCTGATCTGTGTTTTTGATGAAGAGCAGGTGCGGTCCATGACTCCCGATCAGACGAAGCTGCGGTCTCTTCCCGGAAGGCTTTATAATGCCACAGCCAGAGGCAAAGATACCGACTGCGTGTCCCGCAGTTTTGCACCGTCCTTTGGTGTCCCGGAGGATCCTGTCTGCGGATCGGCACACTGCCAGATTGCGCCGTACTGGTCTGAGCTTCTTGGAAAAAAGGAGATCACAGCTTACCAGGCCTCAAGGCGAGGCGGTTATCTTCACTGCAGAATGAAAGAAAACCAAAGGATCGCGATCAGCGGGGAGGCTGCTTTAGTGGCGATATCCGAGATTATTGCGGAGTGAGTTATGGATTTGTCAAAATACGATGGGAAGCATGTTCGCATAACGGATAAATGGGGAGAAACCTTCACGGGCATGGCCGAGTATGGGAACTATGATTTTCTGGAATGTGAATATGGCGGTGAGGAAGACGGCATTTTCATTGAAGACTGCCTGATCTATAATTCTCAGATCGTTTTCATAGAGGAGATCGAGGTACATGGTACGGTCGAATTATGGACCGAACAGCTGACCTTGCGCAGGTATCGCCCGGAAGATGCTGAGCCTCTGTACCGTCGTCTGGGGACAGATCCGGCAATGTATCAGTATTCCGGATGGAATCCATATGCTACTCTTGAAATGGCGCAGGAAACCGTGCGCAGATTTATCGACAGCTATGATGACGAGTATGTCTATTCGTGGATCATGGATACTGATGACCTTATCGTCGGCACGATCGGAGCCTATGCTTATAAGGACGATCATATCGAAGTTGGCTTCAGCGTTGTACCAGGTTGGCAGGGACGTGGTCTTGCTACCGAGGCACTGAAGAAAGTGTTGGAGTATCTGACGGAGAACGAAGGTATCCCATGTGTGACCGCCTGGTGCGCCGCGGATAATATCGGATCGAAGCGGGTTCTTGAAAAAGCGGGGATGAAGCTGGTCCGAACAGAGAAGGAAGGCCTTGCGGTCGAAGACAGGGTGTATGACAAGCTGATCTACGAATACAGGAGCTGAAAGGAAGCGATATTTCTACCGGAGAGATGAGGTGACAGAGAATCATGGAACATTTGCGGTGTGTCGTCGAGCGCATTACCTATCAGAACGCGGAAAATGGGTACTCTGTCATCAAATGCCGGGCAAAAGGGTACCAGGATCTGGTAACAGTGGTCGGCTCTATGCCGGATGTGCATGTAGGGAGCGTCCTGTTTCTTGGCGGCAGCTGGCGCATTGACGCAAAGTACGGCCGGCAGTTTTCCATGGAGACATTTGAGGAGACGCTGCCGGCGACAGTATTTGGCATCGAGAAGTATCTTGGCAGCGGCCTGGTCAAAGGCGTGGGCCCGAAGTTCGCCGGACGGATTGTGAAGCAGTTCGGCGCGGATACGTTGAATGTGATCGAGGAGGATCCGGACCGGCTGCTGGAGGTCACAGGCATTGGTAAAGTCCGCGTGGAGCGGATAAAGAAAAGCTGGCAGGAACAAAAAGAAATCAAGAACATCATGCTCTTTCTGCAGAGCCACGATGTTTCTACCAGTCATGCGACCAAGATCTATAAAACCTACGGAAATGACAGTATCAAGGTGGTGCAGGAAAACCCGTACCGCCTTGCAGATGATATCTGGGGCATCGGCTTCCGAACAGCAGACACGATCGCGGAAAAGATGGGTTTTGATCATGAGAAATATGTTCGCCTCCGCAGCGGCATTCTCTATACCCTGAATAAGCTTTCGGAAGAAGGCCATTGTTATGCCACGCGGGATATGTTGTTAAAGACGGGTGAGGAACTGCTTTCTGTGGAAGAAAATGTGCTGTCCATGACTCTGGATGAGATGATCCGGGCGGAGGATGTGATAACAGAGCATATCCCTCTTCCGGAGAATGCGGAGGAAAGTGCAGTCCCGGAGAAGGCGATCTATCTCCCGGCGTTCTATTTTTCTGAGATGGGAACGGCAAAGCGCCTGGCTGCAATCTTTGCAAATACAGAAGGGATCCGCGTGGATACCAGAGGGCTGTCTGAACGGATCAGCCGCCGGACCGGCATGCAGTATGATGAGATCCAGATGCAGGCGATCCTGACGGCAGTTCAGAGTAAGGTTCTGGTTCTTACCGGCGGGCCTGGAACAGGGAAGACAACCACCACGCTTGGTATTATTACGGCTTTCCGCGAAGCAGGCGCGAAGATTCTGCTGGCGGCACCAACAGGGCGGGCATCGAAACGGTTATCTGAAGCAACAGGAATGGAGGCAAAGACCATTCACCGTCTTCTGGAGGTAAAGCCTCCTGAAGGATATCAGAGAAACGAAGAAAACCCATTGGAGGGCGATGTACTGATCGTGGATGAGTGTTCCATGATCGACATCATGCTCATGTACAACCTTCTGAAAGCCATCCCGGATCAGATGACATTGATTTTGGTTGGAGATATAGACCAGCTGCCGAGTGTCGGCGCGGGAAATGTCCTCAGGGATATCATTGATTCAGGCTGTTTTCCTGTAGTGCGGCTGACCAGAATATTCCGGCAGGCGCAGACCAGCCGGATCATTATGAACGCTCACCGGATCAATGCCGGGAAGATGCCGGATATCAGCAACGGTCGGGAGAGCGATTTCTTCTTCATGGATATGGAAAGCCAGGCACGGAAAAAAGGGTTGAATGCTGATGACAGCGGCGTTGTTGCAGAGGAAGCAGCACGGACCATCACAGAGCTTGTGACCACCAAACTCGCTCACTATTATCGGACTCCACCCTCGGAGATCCAGGTGCTGACGCCTATGCAAAGAGGTGTTGTCGGGGCTGCCAACCTGAATCAGGCGCTGCAGCAGGCGTTGAATTCCGGGGATACAGGTCTACGCCGCGGCGGATATCTTTTTAAAGCCCGGGATAAGGTCATGCAGATCCGGAACAATTATGATAAAGAAGTCTTCAATGGAGACATCGGCGTCATAGAATCCGTAGATTTGGAAGAACGGGAACTGACAGTTCGTTTCGATGACAGATCTGTAACCTATGATGTGACCGAACTGGATGAGCTGGTGCTGGCCTATGCAACTACCATCCATAAATCCCAGGGGTCGGAATATCCCATTGTTGTGATTCCGGTCCTGATGAACCATTTCGTGATGCTGCAGCGCAATCTGATTTATACCGGCATTACCAGGGCAAAGAAGATCCTGGTTCTGGTGGGAACGAAAAAGGCGCTCGGATATGCTGTACGAAATGTAACGGTAAGTAAACGAAATACCATGCTGAGAGAGCGGCTGCAGCGTATGCAGAATAAACAGGTACAGGTGATGCCGTTTCATCAGGGTATAAAACCAGGTATTCTGGCAGAATCAGGTAATTATAAGAATGTACGTCCGGTACCGGCCGGGATGGTCGAAGAGAAGAAAATACAGTATAACGCAGGTGAGCAGGAACAGTCACAGCTATCGCCATCAGAGAAGATCTCCCATGAGGAATGGTTGAAGATCGATCTCTCCCTCCGTCTTGCCGGCTCCAATTTCAGAAGTCGGTTTCAACTGAAGGAAGCGGATAAGGCATATATTCAGGAAAAGGGAATAGAGAAAATCCGAATCCATGCAGCGCAGATCATCCGCCAGCGGCTGGCAGACGCACAGCCAAAGAATGACGGCAAACAAACGCCCATGCGCGGGGCACCGAAAGGACATCCTGTTTTTATAGGTCAGCATGCGACAGGGACATGCTGCAGGGGCTGCCTGGAGAAATGGCACGGAATCCCGAAAGGAAGGCCGCTGTCAGAGGAAGAGCAGCAACGAATAGTGGATGTGCTGATGCAATGGATCCGGCGGCAGATGAAAGGATAAAATTCTCATTACTATATAGTCACATTCCCATGAAGGAGATCAGGCGGTCATGATGTTCAAACACACAAACAGGCAAGGTTTCCTGCTCGGCTTCATCGATTTCTTTACAGCAGGTTTATTCTTTCTGGTGTATATGCGTCTTGGCCTGCAGGATGAACTGGAGACGATCCTCGGCCATAAAGTGATGCCTTACTGGAAAGCATACCTGCTCGGGATCCCGACGCTGTTCATTTACACTCTTGTCTGGATGGCGAGGATTTCAGAGGAATTAAAAGAGAAACCACGGATAATTCTGAAATAACACAAGAACAAGAAGACATAGCGGCAGCCATGGGAGGATATGCATGTTTTCAGATCAGAGGCTATGGTCACGAACCAGAGATGAACTCGTCCAGGCTGTGGAAAGCCTTGGGTTTCAGGCTGAACTGGGAGAAGCGATTGCAAAGCACCTTGGCAGTCCGAAAGCAATGGAGAGGATGATCTCCTATCTTCGTTACGTCAAACCGAGAAGTGAAGAACTTGTAGTGGACGAAATGTTGGCGATCCGCAGTGAGATCGATGCCTGGCGTGAGAAAAAGGCCAGTGAGGAAGCAAACGCCAAGTATAACGAAATGCTTTATTACGGATTGGGAGATCCGGATGAATGATGATGGATTTGAGGACGATTGAGACAATACGATATGGTACTGCATCAGCTGTCAGGATTAACTTGAGCCCGAATACAATCGCAGAACTGTCAGAACGCTATATTGCATTTGATACGGAGACCAATGGCCTGGATCCCGAGAAAGATAGAATCGTAGAGATTGGCGCTGTTATTTTTGAAAATGGTGCGCCGACATCTTCTTTTCAGAGCTATGTAAATCCGGGGATCAGTATTCCGCCGGAAGTGTCTGCGTTGAATCACATCACGAATGAGATGCTGCGGGCGGCACCGTCAGAGAAAGATATCTATCCGGAACTGCTTGGATTTCTGGGTGATGCGGCTGCCGGCAAGACTGTAATCTGTGGTCATGTGGCAGCATTTGACCTGAGTTTTCTGTGCAAGACATTGGATCGGCTGGGAATGCCGGCGAGCTTTCGGTTTGTGGACACAAGACAGCTGGTTACAGAGATCCCGGAATTGGAGCACCACAGCCTGGCAGCAGCTGCTGAGTATTTCGGAATTCCGCATGAAAATGCGCACCACGCCAAAGAAGATGCGCTGACCAGCGGCCGGATCCTCAGCAGGATGCCGGAGAGATACAGGGAGCAGAGGGATTTATGAAATACACCGGTTTGACATACAGGCCTCCGTTTGAGGCAAGATCTTTGCTGCTGCAGGTGACGGCGGGATGCTCGCATAATCGCTGTGCGTTCTGTACCATGTACAGGGAAGTGCCTTTTGCTGCAGAGACCATGGAACAGATCGAGAAAGACCTTCGGGAGGCACGGGAATATGTTCCGAATATGACCCGGGTGTTTCTTGAGAACGGGGATCCCCGGTGATTGCTGTAAAAATCCATGAATACCTTCCGAAGGTGGAGACGATCGCCATGTACGCCTCCATCAAGAACATTCGCGGGAAGAGCGATGAGGAACTGAGGAGGCTTCGTTCTCTTGGAATAAATGAATTGAATATCGGCGTGGAAAGCGGCCTCGATGAGGCGCTCTCCAGGATGAATAAGGGATATACGGCAGAGGAGGCATTGACGGAACTTGCGCGGCTGAATGCCGCCGGCATGGATTACGGAGCCAATATCATTTTCGGATGTGCCGGCGAAGGCCATTCGAGGGAGAATGCAGAGGCCACAGCCCGGCTGTTGAATGAAACGAAGCCGTATCTGATCTTTACGGGTACAATTCATGCGGATCCCGGCTGCCCGCTCTACGACGATATGCAGTCCGGAACATTCCGGGAGAGTACCTTCGGCGAATATCTGGAAGAGGAAGAACGGTTCTTATCCCTAATCTGGTGCAGATGCATGGATACCTGAACCGGGATAAGAAGGAAATGCTGGATATCGTACAAAGAAGACGGAAACAGCTTTCGGACAGGCTTCCGGACAGGCCAGTCAGAGGTGGGGAAGGCGCAATTCTCAACGCATAGGAATCTGTGGTGAAAGGAAGGGGAAATTCAGATGGCCGAAGAAAAACTGAAAATCTTATACCTGATGCAGCTGCTGCAGGAAGAGACGGATCCGGGCCATCCCATGAATGCGACACAGCTGTGCGAACGGATGCAGGCCAGGCATGAGTATTCCTATAACCGGAAAACGATCTATGCGGATATCGAGCGTCTGAAATCCTACGGCATGAAGATCGCGCAGACCAAGGGGAGCAGCTTCGGGTATTATGTTGAAAAAAGGGATTTTGACCTGGCAGAACTGAAGCTTCTGGTGGATGCCGTGCAGTCATCCAAGTTCATCACGAAGGAGAAATCGGAGGATCTGATCCGCAAGCTGGCCCGCCAGACCAGTAATGAGAATTCAAAACAGCTGCAGCGGCAGGTGTTCATTTACAACCGGATCAAGGCGGGCAACGATGCGATCTATGCCAATGTAGATGCAATTCACGAGGCTATTCAGAATAACCGCCAAATCGGTTTTAAGTATTGCGAGTGGACAGTCCGGAAGGAACTTGTGCGGAAAAAAGATGGCGCCGAGTATATTATTTCGCCATGGGCGCTGACCTGGGATGATGAGAATTACTATCTGGTAGGTTATGAAGATGCTTCCGGAATGATCAAGCACTACCGTGTTGACAAAATGCAGGAAATCCGGGTGACAGAGGAAAAGCGGCTGGGGAAAGAGCGTTTTAGGGACTTCGATCTGGCTGCATTTGCCAGGAAAACCTTCGGCATGTACGGCGGACAGGACCGGAGCATCACGCTGGAAGGGGAAAACCGTCTGGTCGGCGTCGTGATCGACCGTTTCGGGACGGATGTGATGATCTTCCCGCATGATGATGAGCATTTCCATGCCGGCGTGACCGTCACGGTCAGCCCGCAGTTCTTCGGGTGGCTTGCCGGACTGGGGAAAGGGATCCGGATCAGTTGGCCGGAGGATGTGTGGGAGGAATATAAGGCGTATTTGAGAGAGATAGTGGGTGCGGACTGACCGCAGAGGTGATGAAGGAATTGTACTGATGAACTGGATAAATGCTTTTGAGCTGCTGTGCTATGCCATCACCGCAGTATTTCTATGGGATGTCATCAGGAAAAAGAACCGGGAAGAGCTCTGCCTGTTTCTTTCCGCAATGATTGCCGGGTTTGCACTGGAATTACTTGCTGTCCGGGTCACAGACATCTATCATTACAGCCCGGACTTTTATATCAGCATTGGATTCAAACCGTACCAGTTCCCATTCTTCGGAGGATTGATGTGGGGCGGCCGCGAAATCTCGTTGGATATTACACACCATATGTTCATGAGTGTGATATGGGTGAACTTCCTCGGGTATATGTTCGAAACGCCCGCGATGGTCTTTATCAGCCTGAAAACTGCGGAAAAGCGCTCCGGCCTTCCTTGTTGGAAACAGGTGCTTGCTGCCATCGGGATCGGAGCATGCGGTGTTGCGTTTGTGGGAGCAGCGAGCGGGATTTCCCTGCTGCTTAATGCGGTAACGGATGAATGGTTTGCCTGTATTGCGTTTTTACTGCTGTGGTGCTTTGTACTGGTGATGATCATTCGGCAGTGTACCGGCATCGGAATCCGTATTTCTCCCGCAAATAACTGGGATAAATCTGTACTGATCTACTGGATGGTGATGTACGGTTTCAGTCTTGCGGCGCTGATTCATCTGGGGATCGCATCTGCTGTGCCTGCGTACTTTATCTTCGGGTTATTGGTATTTATGGGAACAATAGTTTTGGCAGTGCGGGAATAATGGAAGAGGTGATCGTAAATGTCAAAGAAGGGGCTGAGAATTCTGTTCATAGGAAACAGCCATACGTATTATCATGATCTGCCTGCATGGGTTGCGTTGATGGCGAGAGAGGAAGGATATCAGTGCGACGTGACCATGCTTGCACATGGAGGATGGTATCTGCATCAGCATGTAGAGGAACCGGATGTACGGTTCAATATCAAATACGGGCATTATGATTATGTGGTGCTGCAGGAGCATTCCCATCCGTTTGACTCTATACCTGAATACAGGAAAGCTGCAGCGACACTTGTCAGCTGGATCCGGGAAGCAGGAAGCACACCTGTAATCTACGGAACCTGGTCAATGAAGGAAGAAGAGGCAGTTCAGGAATATATGAATTCAATCAACCGAAAGCTGGCCGAGGACCTGGGTACTCTGTATGCGCCGGTAGGAGAATCCTGGTGGTCTTACAAATCCAGCTGGCCTGAGATTGAAATGTATGATGAGGACGGTGCACACGCTTCAGAACGAGGAATAGAATTTGCCGCCAAGATTATCTGGCGCACAATAGAGACGGATTTCAACCATGGATAATAGCAGTGTTGTCCGTAAACACATCATCTTCTATGGATATGTTCAGGGAGTCGGCTTCCGATACAGGGCTCGTCACGCAGCTGATCTGTATGCCTGCACCAGCTGGGTAAGGAACGAATGGGATGGTTCTGTCTCAATGGAGATCCAGGGAGAAGAATCGCAGATCGATCAGGTCATTCTTGCAATTGAGAGAGGGACGTATGTCCGGATCGAAAACATGGACGCAAAAACCATTCCGGTTTTGGAACATGAATATGGCTTTCGGACAAGGTAAGGAATTATGCTTGAAGAAACGATGCAGATTAAGCATCTGACTGCAGAGCAGGATGCTGCTGTGGCGGAACTGGTACGTACAAACCTGAAAGCGCACGGGCTTGATATTCCCGGCACGGTTTATTTTGATGATGGATTGGATCATTTGAGCAGCTTTTATGATCATCCGGGGCGGGCATACTATGTCCTGATGCAGGATGAGACAGTAGTTGGCGGGATTGGTCTGGCTGAATTTGGTGGTTTTGAAGCCTGCTGTGAGCTCCAGAAGCTGTATTTGAGCGATGCTGTAAAGGGCAGGGGCATAGGATATGACATGATTGCCTATATTGAAAATCGTGCCAGGGAGAATGGCTATCACCGGATATATCTGGAGACGCACAACAACCTGCAGGCAGCGATTCACATTTATAAGAACGCAGGATATAAGGAAATCCCACGGCCTGCGAGTGTAGTACATAGTACGATGGACCGATTTTTCTGAAAGAACTGTAAAAAACAGCCTGCGCTCAGGCAGACTGTTTGGAAAATGGCTTTCGAAAATACCAGTATTCTTCGGTTTCCTTCTCGTTGGCTGCCCGGATGGCAGGTTTGCCGCAGTCCGGGCAGCAGCCGTAGTTGGGATCGCCCTCAAAGAGGAAGTGACAGCTGGAACAGATCCGGATATCGTTGTTCGTCTTCTTCATATAATTCCTTTCTAAACCGCTCCGGCGGCATGTAGTCGATTTTTGCTTTGGCGGCCTGTGTCTGTTGGTCCTTGCGTGGAATATGGTAGATCTGGTCGCCGCGTTTGAAGTTGGCACCGGTCTGCTTGAAATGGAACGGCACTTCGTATTTTACACACTGGCACATGGTATCGAGCACCCAGGCATAGTCACAGATGCGGGCTTCATCCCCGGATTCCCCGCCGCAGACAACCTGGTCGATCTCCTTCCCGTACTTTTCCAGAAAGCGTTCGATGTGGATCGGGCCGAGCATCGGCTCATGGATAATGGATTTATGGCGGATCGGCAGCTCCAGAAAGACGGGCAGCCGCTTGTCTGCCATGTACTGGTTCTCGCAGGTGCAGCAGATGTGCACGTTCCTGTATCCGTCTCCCCAGTCCTCCGGAAGGCTGACGTGGAATCGCTCCGGGCGCTTTGTGACAAAGAAGAAATCAAGGTCTGCGCGGGTGCGCATCATGGCCCATGCCTCTTTCCGCCACTCATCCGCAGTCGGATGGAAGAAATCGGATGTGAAGCAGGTGTAGACGACGCCGTCTTCCGGTTTGACCTTGTAATTGCCTTTTCTGTCCTTGCGGATGGGGAGGTCAAAGGCTTTTGTCTTCGTGACAATGGAGGAGTCCTTGCCGAATTCTGCGTCGCGGCGGTAGACATAGCAATGCTGGCATCCCGCCGATACTTTTGTACATCCGTGCCACAGGTTCCATGTGGTAGACATTGGCCTCCTCCTTTCGATCGTCTGCTTCGTTATCCGGACAGTTTCTTCTTAAGGTATATCATCTCCTATGCCGGCAAACAAGCTTCCGGTGACAGAAGTGATATCGTCAATGGGGATCTCAGTATCACCGACGGTAATCATCCCGGTGATGTCATCGACCTTCCGGCAGATGCCGGATACGGTTTCATAAAGCCCGCCGGTGCCGTAGGCGAAGCTGTTCCTGTCCGTGCAGGGAGAGAAATACTCCACGCTGACCAGCGGCCGGTTCCTGCGGACTTCCCGGCTGTTCCGGGTCAGGCGCCGGAGAACGGACAGCTTTTTGTCCAGGTTCTCATGTTCCTCTTCACTCAGGTGCCGTCGGTCACAGTATGCGACTTCTTTGCTCGCAATGCAGTCGCCAAATCCGGCAAGGGCATCAAAAGCGGAAAAGATCTTGGCCCGGTGCACGGTATCCATCGGCGGATGTTTCCGCCAGAAATCATCATATTTTTCGTGCCGCGGCCTCCCGTGAAGGAAGAGCGCGCGATATTCAAAACCCGGCGGCATGGGCATATAGCCGATAACTGCTGTACTCATTTCTGCAATTCTCCTTTCCGGGACTGCTTAGAACTCTGAAGGTTCAAGTGCTCCCGTTTTTCCTGATTTATGGCCCCCGATTTGTTCGTTGCGCACCATCGTAGTCGCACCTTCCAGCATGTTGATTCCCTTTACGACGGCATTCTTCCCGTATCGCTGCCGGATCCCCAGCATTGCTCCCTGGATGGCTTTTTCCCTCTCCAGCGCTTCATAGTCCGTGAACAGGTCCAGCTGGTACATCCCGTTATCTGCGGAAGTCTTGTCGGCATTGACACCCAGCCTCCGGATCAGGAGCCGCCGGTCCACCTTTTTATCGAAGGCATCGGCCATGGCCTGTGAGACGGCTGCATAGGAACTGGTAGCATTGGTGAAACGGACCGTGCCGTTCGCGTGTTTCGGGTGGAGCCTCCCGTAGAAGTCGATGGAGAGCGGCCCGTCATAATTCGGGCATTCCTCCAGGCTTTTCCAGTCAAAACTGACCCACCAGGTGAAGACGCGGGAGACCAGGTTCTTTCGATACATATCGGCGCAGAGTACATCGATCATTTCCAGAAACACAATGCGGGCTTCGTTGAACTTATATGGCCTTGGCAGCACCTGCCCGTTCGACAGGCTGTTCCGTGAGGGTTTAAAGCTCTTGATGTCCCGCATGGTCACCGGCTCGATGCCCCAGGCGTGGTCGATCAGGATCTCCCCGTCGATGCCGAACTCCTTATAAAACCATTCTTCATTGAGGACGGATTTCTCCGCAATCTCACCCATGGTGTACATGTAGTTTTTCTGCAGCCGGTTTGCCTTGCCCGGCCCGATCTGCCAGAAATCCGTGAGCGGCCGGTGGTTCCAGAGGCGGAAACAGTAGGAGCTTTCGTTCAGCTCCGCGATCCGCACGCCGTCCTTGTCCGGCGCGGCCTTCTTGGCAACGATATCCATCGCGACCTTGGCAAGATACAGGTTCGTGCCGATCCCGACAGTGGCAGTGATGCCGGTTGTCTTCAGGACATCCCGGATCATGGCCATCGCCATGATATGCGCCGGATGCTGCCCGGTCTTTTCTGCTTCTTTCTCATACAGGTGCAGGTACGGCGTCGCGTAGACGAATACCTCGTCCACGCTGTATACGTGGATGTCTTCTGCCGCGGCATAGCGCAGGTAGATGGAATAGATCAGGGCCGATACCCGTTCGTACTCTGCCATCCTTGGTGTTGCGATGTAGTAGAGTATTCTGGTGTGGTGTGTCCGCTCATAAAGTCGGATGGCCTGCTTTGCTTCAAAGAGCCTTGGGCGGGAGGGGACGCCGATTGCCTTCAGTGCTGGGCTGACCGCCAGGCATATGGTCTGATCCGATCTGGTCGGATCCGCCACCAGAAGGTTTGCCTTCAGAGGATCCACATGTCTGGCCACACATTCGATCGAGGCATAGAATGATTTCTGATCGATTGCCAGAAAACAGTCACGATCCCGGGGGAGGGTAAATTTTTGGCCGGGTTTTTCCTCCGGGAACTTTGCATCAGAATACTTCCTGTGACCAGCTGCCATTCGAGCCTTCTGAAATTGTGATTCCGCCGGCATATCGGTCACCTTCCTTCATGCTTCGCGAGGAACATTTGTTCGTCTGCCTGGGTGAAATATAAGGCAGACAAACGCCTGCCTGTATATCTGTTTTGATTACGACATAAACTGATCCGTTCCCGGATCGGATTACAGCTCCCCTGCATTATCCCCGATGGTCCCGAGGAAATTCCTCTTGGGAAGATCGGGCAGCCGGTACATAATTCCGTCATTTCCCTTCATTTCGTGCTGCTTGATCAGCAGAAGGTTCACGTTGAGATTCATGGCCCTGGCTGTCTGTACGATGTCATAGCCGCAGAACGACATGTAATCGTTCATTTCTTCTTCGTCAATCAGGAGGTTGGCGGCAAAGATATTGGCCTCGTACTCCGTGCTGCTGCGGATATCGAAGATCTCATACTCATAGATGGTCTGGTTTTTCATCCGCCGGCAGAGCTTCCTGTGCAGCATGGCATGGCCGAGTTCGTGGGCGCAGACGATCCGCTTCATTTCATCGGAAAGATTGTTGTTGATGAAGATGAAGGGGACATTCAGCATCAGGGAGAATGCACCTTTCTGCCGGTCAAAGTCATCCCGCAGCATGATCTCGATGCCTTTTTCACGGCAGATCCGGAACGGGTCCCGGGTGCCGTATCTGCTGATCAGTTTTGAAGGGATCAGATAAGCGTCCGGATTCTTCATAGAACACTACCTCCATCTCGTGCGCGGTGCGCGAGAAACGCGGTGCGCGCGCATTTTTCGGGAGGGTGGTTTCCTTTATGGATGCGCATGCGCATCATATGCGAGGCTGGCTTCACGTCTCTTCCCCATCCCTGTACTTCTTCGGGACGAACTTGCGGTTGATCTCTTTGGCCTTCCAATAGGCATCCTGAAGTGCACGCATCATGGCATCCATGTCGCGTTCTTCCAGTTCGCCTCCGGCATAGAGCGCCTCGACATCCTTCACCAGTTTTTCTGCCTGGCGCCGGCCGCGGCTGCCGTATTTTTCGGAAGCCTGGATGGTGAATTCCGCATTTTCATCCATAAGAGAGGCAAGATCGATATCCAGCACTTCGGCAAGGCGCACGTAGCTGTCCTTGCTTTTCGGCATACGGGAACCACTCTCATAGTTAATGATCGTCCGGACGGCGATGTGTGTCCTTGCCGCAAGTTCTTTTTGGGATAATCCCCGCTCCTTCCTGGCTGCGCGGACCTTTTCTCCGAATGTCATTGGATGACCTCCTTTTCTGCTTTTTTGTTCAAAGCCGCTCATCTCAAAACACTTCGTGTTTTTCGATGTTTGGCTCGCGCCAAATGGATCCCTTCCCAAATGAGCTCGTGGATGCAAGCATCCGTCGCTCCTTTGTGAAGTGCTCCGCTTGGCTTTGAACTGTTTCATGTTGCACTTGACAGAGGTGAAACACAAAGTTATAATGAGTCACGTGAAATGCAACTTGCATTTTTGTAATAGTGCAACATACGGAAGTTGTCAAGCGGTTTTTCAAGGAAAATCAAAAGATTTCTCCCGTGATCCGAAGAACCGGGTGACAGTTCCGGAAACAAATTGCAGATCTTGCATTTCGAAAGAAAATGCCGCCTCCGAACGTACTGTAAATGTAGCAGGCGTCTTGTCCATGTGTGAGGACAATGACCAAAATATTTTCGGAGGCCGGTGGGAACAGGGAGGATCAGGTGAAGAAACGGACAGGTATCAGATGCCGGGAAGAACCGGCGGGATGAAAGAAAAAGGATGTAACCAGACAACAGAGGGCCTTTATGGCGCCGGGACGGCAGCATGTGGTAACTGCCCCCTCCCGGCCGGGATCGTCAAAGCAGGTTCCGCCGCATATCGTACCGACTTGCTGCAGGCAGCACGGCTTTGGTGCTTCGGAATGGCCTGCAGCCAGCTCATCAACGGTTTTGTTTCCCTTATCCGTTTGAGTGATAGAAATCTTTATCATTTGGAGGATGATTGATGAGAGCAACGAAAGTTACAAGGAAGGTCAATGATTGGGAAAAAGCCCCGGGGAACATGATCACCTGCCCAAAGTGCGGAAAGATCCTGCAGAAAAGCATGCAGACAAATTCGATCATCTACTGCCCCCGGTGCGGATACGAGAATTATACCTGGCAGGAGGGCAGCATGAAAATGCAGTGTTCCGCGAGCCTTCTGGAGGCGGAGAATGCCGGCGATTATTTAAGAACCATTGTCCGGGCCATGCAGATGCTGAGGCAGTCGCCGGTCCGCGAATATGATTTCATCCCGGAGGACGATCCGGTCTGACAGGAGCACAAAGACAACAGAATAGAGTGAGGCTTTTCATGAATTCGTCGTACCGGCCGAAGGAGCACGGAAGTTCGGCATGACTGGCCAAGAGTTTGCTAACGAAGGCTGTATCTGACATTAGAATCACCAGGAGCCCGGCAAAACGTTTTTGTAAGACCAAAGGGGAACCGGAGGGGACGCGTATCAAAACTGATACGTCTTTCGGTGGATCTTGAGGGAACAGGGATAGCATATCCATTTCCCGGCAGGAGCCCGCAAGCGGTCTTATGAAGAGATCGTTTTGCCGGGCTCCTTTTTGTTGCGTGAAAAAAAAGTTCATAAAATTCTCTTTCAGATACTTTCCTTTAGCTGATTTTTTCTGGGGTTAATGGAAGGAGGAAGTCCAGATGAATACAAAATGGAGGAGGGAAGATCTTCCCTATGATGCAATGGGCGATTTTAGTGCATTTGAATTTGAAGACGATAAGGAGGAAGCGGAATGCGAGGACCGGGATAGAAACGGCCGGAAACAGGAAGATAACGGATAAGTAGGAAACAGGCTTTCACATTCAGCTGAAGCACTGATACGGAGATACGAGCAGGTCTCGACACTCCCGTTAAAAAAAACGGGTGTGTCTGAGGCCTTATTCCGGTGCGTGAAACAACATAGAGGAAGATGACCACCCGCAGCCGACAGGCAGAAAGGTGGTCATTATGACATTGCGCGAACTGATGAACAGAGTAGACGAGGCTGCATGGAGAGAGCAGGTTCCGACATTGGTCGGCCTTATGGAGATGAAGAGTCCGGTTGCGGCTATAGAAAAGATGGGGGAAGAAATCGTAGTAACGGCTTTTCAAAACGGATACGTTGTCTACCAGAACGGAGAGCATGCCACGGTATTTCCACTGCATGACTGTCGCAAGGACTACGCTGAAAAAGATCAGATGGACACGGAGCATTCTCTATCCTTTGAGGTCTTCGCAGATCAGCCGTGGCAGACCAGGGTCTTCATGGAGGGTGAGCGCAGGCTCGTTCATAACAGCAATAACCGCCGAAGATATTTCAACGAGGTTTCTTATGACGGTTTTGCGGAAGGCGGCGATTTCCTGTCGGATGGCGGGACATCCGATCCCCTGATGTTTCTGATGGAAAAAGAAAGCAGGGAAGAAGAACTGGAAAAACTGCAGGACTGTCTCGATACGCTCACCGAAAAACAGCGTTTTATCCTGATTGAATGTGTCGTAAAAGGGCGTACTCAGAACAATGTGGCAGATGAAATGGGAACGACCAGAATGAATGTGACGATCTCACTGCAGAAAACCCTGGAGCGGATGCGCAGAAGCTTTGGGGTGCAGGATCAGAAATTTAATAAGAATTGTTTCTGCAGATCGAAAAAGTAAAGTGCTGCACAGATATGGAATCTAAGCTGCCGGAAGGGAAAATCTCTCTTCCGGCAAATTTTTTCCGAAGGGAGTTTTCCTTCAGACGTTTTTTTCTGGGGTTAGTGGAAGGAATGGCATCAGCCCTTCCGGGAAGGAGGATCTGCCCCATGAAAACATAGAACGATCTGGGAATGGTAATGACAGACACACAGAAAGAACAGAAACGAAGCGCACAGAGCGCAGAAAGGAACGAAGCAAGAATGAGAAAGAAGAAATGGACAAACAGAGTGATTTCCGGATTCTTATCAGCCATCATGATGATGTCCGCAGCGGCCGCACCGGCAACTGCCTTTGCATCGGAACTGATCCCGGAGGAAGAACTGAAGGCATATGTGGAGGCGCTTCCGGAACTCGACCAGGTGAAGGATACCCTGGATGCAGATGAGATCGTTACCGCGAAGGATCTGGAAGTGGAGTTCGGTGCGGAGATCGATCTGAAGAAGGATTTCAGGAATATCGAGATCCCGGACAAGGAAAAAGTGAATATGAAGTTTTACGAAGCGAAGGATGCGGACAAGGCAGATTTCTCCACCGGAAAGGCAGGCACTTATAAGGCGGTTTACTATGTGGAACCGTCCAATGAGCAAGGCACAGCCTTCCGGCAGGAAAGAATCGGTGCTCGCAAAACTTGGTGAGAAGCAGAAAGCGGTAAAGGCATCGGACAAGAGTCAGCCGGAGAAACCGAAGAAGTCGATGATAGCAAAAAGAGGGAAGGGAGAACAGGCAATATGAAGAGAATAGCATTTGATGAAGAGGAACTTCTGGTTCTGGCGATCCTGGAACCGGATACCCGCAGAAATACAATCCACAGGCTGGAAGAGGTGCTTCCGGAGATCAAAGAGGATCCTGATATGGAAGCGATTGTAATCAGTGCCGCAGAGAAGCTGAAACGAATATCTGACAAGGAATTCGCCGGACTGGATCTTGATTCTTACCGGAAGGAGCTGGAGGAAGAGGACGAGAATGAAGATGGAATTGAAGGTGAGAAGGATGCTGACCATGATTATGCAGAAGGTGGCGGCGCATGAGTGGAGGGACGAGACAATTTGCAGTATACCGCCTGAAACAGGGTCCTGAGCAGAATGAAGCCCTGCGCCATCGTTCCTGGGGCTTCCTGCAGAAATACCATGTGCGGGTGACATCCGAACAATATACTCAAATCTGTGTATCCTCTTTTTCATGGGATCTTGACCCGGTGGAACTTCGCAGGCAGCTTGAAAGCGGGCTGCCTGCAGTCCCTTCCGGAGAGAAGCTGGAAGTGAGTGACGTGCTTGTCGTCACGAAAGACGGAATCACCACGGCATACTATGTGGATTTGGAGAAGCTGGTCGTTCTGACCGGCTTCTTTCACACAACAGCGTCCACTGCTCTTCTGTCCATTGATACCACGGATTACCAGATTGAAGGACGCCCCGGAAACTGGTTGGCAGCAGATGAGATCTGGATCGACGGGCAGCATTTCTTCCTGATGGAGAGCCAGCAGTTTGGCAGGAAAGCGGCCTTTGCTGTTCTGGACAATAATGGAAAGCAGGCGGCACAGGATACTGCGGTCGGCTTTTCGGAGGAAGTGATCCGGCAGCTCCGGGAGTATATGGAAAGACAGAATGCTGCCAGAGCAGAGCCTGTGAGATCTTCCGCGACGCCTCCACTGGAGAATTGGCAGAAAAGCTTTGAAAACGGTGAGTATCTTCGATCAGCTGAGATGGCGGAGGAGCAGAATTACTCCATGATCGACGGCAGAATGAACAACATGTCGCCGAAGGCACCTGCCCATCAGCGGAAGCCAAAGAAACGGCGGAAAGGGATACTGCCGTTAAAAGGCAGGGAATCTGTCCTGAAGAGACTGAAGGAATATCAGAATGATCTTGCAGCTCAAAGAGGACAGACAGCGGTGATCCAGGATTCGCCGGATCTTCAGGAACGCAGTAAAGTGTAAGTTGAGGAGGTGTACGAAAACGTGACAAAACAGATGAAGTCGAAGATTATCGACGCAATGGATGCCGCCGGATATTACTTTGATGAACTGGAAAGCACGAATGACAATCTTCGCTTCCTCGGAGAAGGCTGTCAGATGTTGTATATGGACAGCTGGAAGGAAGCAGAAGAATGGCTGGATGGAGTCGTATTCGATGATCCGGCTGTCTCCGACCGGGTGGAAAAGATTCTGCATCCGGAACATTTCAGGAAAGACAGGTCCTCCGTTCTAAAGCGCCTGGAAGAAAAGAAACAGGTTCTTCAGGACACTGGAAAACCAGGTTCGCCGGCAAAAAAGATGGTGAAGGCAGACATAGACTTGTGAAATCCGTTGCTCTTATTGGGAGATTTATATCACAGGTATAATGACAACTCCGATATTTTATGGTATGGTTGACGCAGTAGGAAAATCAGGACAGGGTATGTCCGGAAAGGAAAAACAATGTTTGCAGCGATCAATTTGTTACATCTTGAAAGTGAAAGCTATATAGCGCCGCGCAAAGACGAGCGGAGCTTATCTTTTATGCTCTCATGCAGGATGCAACAGATGAAGATCAGCTGTATTCGGATAGAGGAATTGCCCTGGGAATAGTGGGCAGCCAATCCCGTAACAGGAGTATTTTCACCGCTTGTCTTGTATGAGGCAGGCGGTTTTTTGCGCGTTAGCAATGAGCCATGCGCATACAGGATGGCATACGGACAGCAAGAGCTTGCTCTTGGCTGTCCGTATGGCAGACTGGATGCATACGGCGAATGCCGCGACAACGAACGAACGTAGTTCGTGAGTATGTCGGCATGGCTCATATATGCTCCGTTAGCTCAGTTGGTGAGAGCGGCGGCCTTATAAGCCGTGTGTCATGGGTTCGAGTCCCATACGGAGTATTCGTGTGCAAGTGGCGGAATGGCAGACGCGCCGGCCTCAAAATCCGGTTTCGGAAGAAATGTGAGTTCGAATCTCTCCAGGTGTACGTAAAAAGACATTAAAGGAAGTGAGACAGATGTTAGAGATAAAGGGAAAGATCAATACTGCGATTTGCTATGCGAATGTGATCGAAGAGGAAGCAATCGAGCAGATCCGACGCATGTGTGACTATGAGTTTACCGAGGGAAGCAAGATCCGCATCATGCCGGATGTTCATGCAGGAAAGGGCTGCACAATCGGAACGACCATGACAGTTGTCGATAAGGCAGTCCCAAATATCGTCGGTGTGGATATCGGCTGTGGAATGTTCACCGTCAATCTGGGGAAGACAGATATTGACTTTGAGAAGGTCGATGAGGCTGCCCACTATATTCCTTCCGGCATGAACGTCTGGGAGGGACGGCAGGAACGTTTTGATCTGCAGGGATTACGCTGCTATCGGAGCCTCAAGGATACGAAGCGTTTGGAACGCAGCCTGGGAACGTTGGGCGGCGGAAACCATTTTATTGAGATTGACGAAGCTGCAGACGGAACGAAGTATTTGGTAATTCACAGTGGCAGCCGCAACCTGGGAAAGCAGGTGGCGGAACTGTATCAGCGGCTGGCGATCGAACTTGACAGCGGAAAAGAAACATATTTCCGGGAAAGGGATGAGATCATCCGTACGTATAAGGAGCAGGGAAGACGCAGTGAAATACAGGCTGCCCTGGCTGCGATCTCCTGGAAGAAGAAGGAATCCACCATGCCGGATGATTTATGTTTCCTGTATGGAGACTATCTGGCAGATTACCTGCATGATGTGGAGATTTGTCAGGATTTTGCACGCAGAAGCCGTGAAAAGATGGCTGAGATCCTGCTTGAGAGAACCGGGATCACCGGTGTGGATGGTTTCCATACCATTCACAACTACATTGATACGGATGAGATGATCCTCCGGAAGGGTGCCATTGCAGCTCATGCCGGGGAGGAGGTTCTGATTCCGATCAACATGAGGGACGGGAGCGTCCTGGCCGTAGGCAAGGGCAATGCTGAATGGAACTATTCTGCTCCACACGGGGCCGGCAGAATCATGTCCCGTAAGGCAGCAAAGGAACAGCTGTCACTGGAGGAATATGAGGAAACCATGAAGGGTGTTTATACCACATCCGTAAACGCATCAACATTGGACGAGGCACCGATGGCGTATAAGTCCCTCGAAGATATCATCGATGTAATCCGCGATTCTGTGGACATCATCGATGTCATGAGACCGATTTACAACTTTAAGGCATCCGACTGAGATCCTGATCCGGCCGGGTGCCGGAACAGGAGGAAAGGATGACTATGAATTTCCCGACCATCAATCTGGTGGCAACGGGACAGAATATTGTAAGGCTGAGGAAGGCGGCAGGACTGTCCGTGAGGGATCTGCAGGACATCTTCGGTTTTGCTACGCCGCAGGCGATTTACAAGTGGCAGAGAGGAACTGCGATGCCGACGATCGACAATCTGGTTGTTCTGGCCGTGATTTTTCAGGTAAAGATGGACGACATTATTGTGGTCGATGCATCGCAGGAACTGATGGACGCCCTTATGAGAAGTGCATAAGAAGTCCTGTATGATCCCAGAGACTGGGGAGCTTCAGCCGGGATAAATCATTACGCATACACATCTTTTAGGAAGGATCGCATTCCGGAAAACAGGGGACAGGCAGCTCTCTTTACAGAGAAGTTTCTAAATGGCTTGACAAAGTGATCTTTCGTTCACTATAATGAATCTGGTGAACGAAGGATCACTTTTGTGTGCGGAGGTACTTATGGCAAGAAATACAAAGGAAAGCATTTTGATGGCATCTCTGGAGATGTTCTCCAGAAATGGCTATGCAGGCACAAATATCCGGGAACTGAGCGCATCACTGGGAATGGTCAAATCCGGGGTATACAAGCACTTCGCGAGCAAGGAAGATATCTGGAACGCTCTGCTGGATAAAATGGTAGCTTATTATGACCAGCGGTTTGGCTCGCCGGAGCATCTTCCGCCTGTGCCGGACTCGCTGGAAGAATTTTTAGCGATGACAATGCAGATGGTTGATTTCACGGTTCATGACGAAAAGATTATTATGATTCGAAAGGTTCTTATGATAGAACAGTTCCGTGATGAACGGGCGAAAGAACTTGCCACAAAACATTTTCTCACCGGTCTTACACAAATGTTTACCCATGTATTTGCCGGAATGATCGAGAAAGAGCTTTTAAAATCGGATGATCCGGAAATGTTGGCATTTGCTTATACTGCACCGATTTCTTCTTTGATCCATTTATGCGACCGTGAGCCGGAGAAGACAGATGAGGCTCTGAAGCAGGTGGAGGCATTCAGCCGGTACTTTATCAAAGTTCATGAGGGAGAAGCACCATGAATCTCAAGGATACAAAACTATTCTTCCTGGAAGAGGGCTGCATCCGTCAGTTTGGCTCAGAAAAAGGGAGAACGATTTACAGCCTGGCTACGGCACGATTTGATGACCTGACCGGAAAAGCCAATTTCCATGGAAATAGAGAGATACAGTTTCATTTGATTATGAACCTTTATCCCACCATGGCTTATTATCAGGCCCTGCAGGAATATGGCTGCTCCAAAGAAGAGGCATTATCATTTGTTCGGAAGGAAACTGTACGAGCAGCGAATATCAAAAAAGCAGAGCAGGCGAAGACGGCAAAACTCCCCTGCGCCTACCTGATGTACCGCCTGTTTGTAAAAACGGTTATGAAAAAGAAGTTTCCGCCGGAAGGGTGGGAAACACAATGGATCCGTTGTGATGGGAAAGAAATCCACTTCGATATGACGCGGTGCATTTACAAGGATATTTGTGATGCTGAAGGCTGTCATGAGCTTTGCGCAGTATTTTGCGAAAATGATGATATTGCGTTTAGCGGATTGCTGCCCAAGATCCGCTTCGAGCGGGCAGGAACACTGGGAAAGGGTGCCGTCCGTTGTGATTTCCATTTCGTCAAAAACAAATAATAGGGATCATGACGCAAAGCTGGTTCTGGCACTATTACAGTTGAGGTGCCCTTTTCTGGCGCTATTTCATGGGACTGAAGGAGGGGAATCCTGATGCTTACAAGGAATGATTGCCTGACGGTCTGCGGGAAGACATACCACCTGATCCGCCTGCTCGGTCATGGCAAGGGCGGGTATTCATATCTCGCGGAATGTGACGGCAAGCAGGTCGTACTTAAGCAAATACACCACGAGCCGTGTGACTATTATACGTTTGGGAACAAGATTGAGGCGGAATGCAACGATTATCAGCGGCTCACAGATGCCGGCATACGTATTCCCGCTATGCTTGCTGTGGATATCGAATCAGAGCGGATCGTGAAGGAATACATTGCAGGGAACGCTGTTTTTGACTATGTACGGGATGGTATTACGGTGGAACCATATCTGCCGCAGGTCAGGGAAATGGCGGCGCAGGCCAAAGCGCATGGGTTGAACATAGATTACTTCCCCACAAACTTTGTTGTTCGGGACGGCCTGATCTGGTACGTGGACTACGAATGCAACAATTACATGGACGAGTGGAACTTCGAAAACTGGGGCATCAAATACTGGTCCCGGACGGCGGAGTTTGAAGGATATTTAAGAAAGCAAGGGAAGATGTATGATTTATGAGTTGGAGGACACATCAAAAGTCCAGGGACTGTTCAAGGGGTGGCAGGAAACGCTTATTACCTCCTGCCTCCAGAAAGTCATGGGAAGGATCTTTGTTACGGATCTGAGCGAACCTGCATCCGCATTCGCGTTTGTGGGCTGCTTTGGTTTCTTTGCCGGAAAACCTGACCTGGAACTGGTAAAGAGCAAGCCGGAGGGCTTCGCGATCCTGACGTCCCGGGACCGACAGTGGGCAGACCTGATTGAGGCCACATATCCGGACGCTAAGAAAGTGACACGGTATGCGATCCGAAAGGATACGCGATTTGATGTGAATTCTGTGAAGAAGAACCTCCTGCTTCTTCCGGATGGGTACGAGCTGAAGGAAATTGACGCAGAGCTTTACGATAAGTGCCTGGAAAATCCCGCAACAGCGGATTTTGTGTCTTCCTTTGAGAGTAAAGAAGCGTACTTACGAGATGGTCGGGGCATTGTGGTAGTCAAGAAAGGGAAAATTGTGTCAGGCGCTTCTTCTTATACCCGCTACAGAGAGGGGATCGAGATCGAGGTCGATACCGTGGAGGAGGAAAGGAGAAAGCATTTGGCGCTGATCGCCTGCTCTGCGCTGATTCTGAGGTGTCTGGAGGAAGGCCTGTACCCGAGCTGGGACGCGCAGAATATGGTTTCCGTCCGCCTGGCGGAGAAACTGGGGTATCAGTTTGACCATGAATATACGGCTTATGAGGTCACTTAAAAATGAGGACACGTTATACTACATCCGAATAGGAAGAGATGACTTATGAAAGATTTGGTAGTGTACATTCACGGAAAAGACGGCTGTACAGCGGAGTGTGAACACTATAGGCCTCTGTTTCCGGACTGTGAGATTTTCGGCCTGGACTATCAGGCTTTTACACCGTGGGAAACCGGCGCGGAGATCCTTTCAGCAGTAGAAAAGCTGAAAACCGAGTATGAAAACATTATTCTGATTGCCAACAGTATCGGAGCCTTTTTCAGCATGAACGCACGGATCGACAGCATGATCCACAAGGCTTTTTTCATTTCTCCCATCGTCGATATGGAGAAGCTGATCTGCGATATGATGCAGTGGACAAATGTGACCGAGGCAGAACTGAAATCTAAGGGCGTAATTCGCACCGATTTCGGCGAGGATCTGTCCTGGAATTATCTTTGCTATGTGCGGGATCACCCGATCCGATGGAGCGTCCCTACCAATATCCTTTACGGAAGCAGGGACAGCCTGACGAGCTTAAAGACAATGCGTGCCTTTGCCGAAAGACACAATGCCGTTCTAACTGTGATGGAAGGCGGCGAACACTGGTTCCACACAGCTGAGCAGATGCAATTTCTTGACGACTGGATCAGGAATTGCTGATGATAACAAGCGGAGGCAGATATGACCATAAAGCAAAACACCCTAACACCGGAGCTGTTCCTGAGACTTTATACTTCCGTTGGCTGGGAACCGCCCGGCATTGAGCAAATACGCACAGCCCTTGAACATACTTTGGCGACGTTTACCGCTTACGATGACAGTTTGCCTGTCGGCATGGTAAGGCTGATCGGTGATGGCGGCATGTCCTTCTACCTGAAAGATTTCGCTGTGATCCCCGGCTATCATGGCAAAGGTACAGGATCTTTACTGATGGACGCTGTGGAGACATTTGTCCAGGATATCATAACTCCAGGCTGGACCGTAAGCCTCGAACTGATCAGCACCAAAGAAGCCGTGCAGTTTTATCTCGGTAAAGGCTTTGAAGAACGCCCCTGTGACTGGGACGGACCGGGGATGTTCAAAATGATCAGAAAAGAAGGTTGATTCTTATGTGGAGATCCCTCGGACAGGATCATATACAATCACGGTATCTGCACGGGAGGCAAAGGGGCAAATAGATTTTTTAAGAAACGGGAGTGAATAGCACGGAGGATATAGATGGAGTTCCATGAAAAGCTGAAAAAGCTCAGGGCAGATGGGAACCTCACACAGGAGGAACTGGCAGAGAAGCTTTTTGTCTCCCGGACTGCGATCTCCAAATGGGAGTCCGGCAGGGGATATCCCAGCATTGATTCCCTGAAAGCGATTGCGAAGTTTTTTCACGTTACAATTGATGAACTGATTGGCATGGAAGAGATTGTCACGCTTGTCGAGCAGGACAAGAAGGATTCCGAGAAGAAACAAATTGCCCTCCTATGTGGCATCCTGGACTGCCTGGCCGTCCTGCTGCTGTTCCTTCCCATCTATGGGAACCATGGCACAGATGCTGGGACTGCGGCCTCCCTGTTTTCTTTGATAGGGATCAGCAAGTGGATACAGGTCGTGTTTATCGTGACGCTTTGTATGACCGTAATCAATGGAGCCTTCACAGCCGCGTTCAGCAGCCTGGACAAGCAGGAGTGGATCAGGCACCATCTGGCAACCGGAGTGGCGATGTCGATTCTCAGTACGATGGTATTTGTTCTGGCAAGGCAGCCCTACGCCGCATTTTTCTGCCTGTGCATCCTGATTGTCAAAGGATTTTTGCTGTTGAAAAGCAAATGACACGGAACGTATCAGCCATGTGAAAGAGCGTTTCTTGAGGTATTTTCCACAGAATCATAGAATGAACCTGCCTGCAGGCAAATAATTTCTGAAAGGATTATGCTTATGAAACGAAAAAGAAAGATTATTACAGCCTACGTCAGCGGTTTGCTCTTTGCAATGCTGATCATTCTGGTCCGATTCGTTGATGTGCAGGAGATCGGCCCGGAGGGGACGAGGATTGGGCTGTCAAGTCTGAATCGGTTTGTCTTTGAAACGCTCGGCGTCCATATGATCTGGTATGAGATTACTGACTGGCTTGGGATTGCGGCCATTTTCACGGCATTCTTGTTTGCTGCGGCCGGGCTGGTCCAGTGGATCAGGCGGAGAAGTCTTTGGAAGGTTGACAGAGAAATTCTTGCACTTGGCGGACTGTACCTCATCGTGATCGGACTGTATGCTCTGTTCGAGCTTGTGATCGTGAATTACAGGCCGATCATCATGCCGGGGAGTGCCCATCCGGAGGCATCCTTTCCCTCCTCGCATACCATGCTGGTATGTATAATTATGGGCAGCGCCATACAGCTGCTTGGCAAATATGTGAAGAGCATATCCCTCCGCACAGTGCTGCAGATTATTTGTGCCGTGGTCATCGGAGTCACGGTGATTGGAAGACTGATTTCCGGTGTACATTGGTTTACGGATATTCTCGGCGGGATATTGATCAGCGTCACACTGTTGAATCTGTACGCAGAGAAATTGGAAAGGATAGAAAAAAACAATGAACAATAATGATTATACAATCCGTATGGAAAGGAAGAGCGATTACAGTGCGGTTGAAAACCTTGTCAGGGAGTCGTTCTGGAACGTCTACCGCCCTGGCTGTAGCGAGCACTATGTGATCCATGTGCTCCGGGACGATCCAGCATTTGTGAAGGAACTGGATTTTGTAATGAAAAAGGACGATGTGTTGATCGGACAGAATATGTTCATGAAGACTGTGATCGAGGCTGATGACGGCAGAGTGATTCCGGTGCTGACTATGGGCCCGATCTGCATCACTCCGGAGCTGAAACGTCAGGGATACGGAAAAGCCCTGCTGGACTATTCTCTGGAGAAAGCTGCTGAGCTTGGCCATGGCGCAGTCCTGTTTGAAGGGAATATAGAATTTTACGGCAAAAGCGGGTTTGACTATGCCCGCAGGTTTGGTATCCGCTATCACGACCTGCCTGACGACGCGGACGATTCCTTCTTCCTCTGCAGGGAACTGATCCCGGGATACCTGGAAGGCATCACCGGTGTATACCAGACGCCGCAGGGCTATTACGTGGACGATTCCGATGTAGAGGCATTCGACAAGGATTTTCCTCCCAAAGAAATGCGGAAGCTTCCGGGACAGATTTTCTGATTGAAGCAGGGAAATCCGTGAGGATGAGGTGACAATGAAGCAGTGGCGGTGAAGGATGGGGCAGGCAAATGGATACAAAGCTGTTTGGTCAGGCAATCATGAAATTCATATGCGGTGCGGTTTTGGTAGGAGTCCTTATCTTTCTCCCTGCAGGGTCATTTGCATATCCCCAGGGCTGGCTTTTGATGGGAAGCCTGTTTATCCCGATGTTTATCGCCGGACTCGTTATGATGAAAAAGAACCCTGTGCTTCTGCGAAAGAGACTGAATGCCAGGGAAGAAGAGAAAGAGCAGAAAACAGTGATCCTGCTAAGCGGGATCATGTTCCTTGCAGCGTTTGCTGCGGCAGGACTTAATTTCCGTTTTGGCTGGGTCAAACTTCCCGTATGTGTCTCCTATGCAGCAGCGGCCATCTTTCTCGCCGCATATGTATTGTACGCAGAAGTATTACGGGAAAACACATATCTTTCGAGGACGGTGGAGGTACAAAAGGATCAGAAGGTGATCGATACAGGGCTTTACGGAGTTGTACGCCATCCGATGTATATGAGTACTCTTCTGCTCTTTCTGGCAATGCCGCTGGTACTCGGGTCGGTCATTTCATTTGTGATTATGCTTGCGTATATTCCGATTATTGCTAAGCGCATCGAGAATGAGGAAAAGATACTGGGAGAAGGACTTCCGGGCTATGTGGAATATAAGCAGAAGGTAAAACGAAAAGTCATACCGTTCATATGGTAATGCAGGAAAGAGAATGACATATGGAAAGTAATGAATCCTTTTTGATCAAGATCCGAAAGCCGGAGAAAAGAGTTCCCATGCACACTCAGATCATGAGCAGTGCCCTGTGTGCCATAGCGGGCATTACGATTGGCGTGATGCAGAAATGGCTTGACGCAGGTGCCGTAAATGAGCTGCCGGTCATATTTCAGAGGCTTGACATTGGAAACTATTTCGGAAGGTTTGCGATATGGATCCTGCTGGGGACAATGATCTCCGTATATGCAAGTACACCGATCAGGGCTGCCATCAATTCCTTCCTGTTTTTTATATGCATGGTGGCGGGATACTACCTGTACTGCAATTATGTTTTGGGTTTCCTTCCCAGGACATATATGTTGGTATGGGTTGCCCTTTCCTTTGTTTCGCCGCTGCCCGCATTTATCTGCTGGTATGCGAAAGGAAACGGAATGGCAGCAGTTCTAATATCTGCCTGTATCCTGGGAGTTTTGTTCTCACAGGCGTTTTTGATCACACAGGGAATCTATGTAACCCATCTGCCTGAGGTGATAACGTGGCTGATCGGAGTCATCATCCTGGTCAGGAAGCCGAAAGAGTTTGTGAGGGAGCTGTTGTTGTCCGTCGTGATCGCATTTGTGTATCAGCTGTTTGTGCTGTATTGGGGATGAGGGCAGATTGATCTGCCGGGAATAAATGAGGGAGAAGGAATATGACTGAGAAAACCTATCAGACCCCATGTGGGAAAATCCATTACTGGATCAATGAAAAAGCAGATCGTGAAAGACCTCAGCTGGCATTTCTTCCGGGCCTGACTGCAGATCACAGGCTGTTTGATAAGCAGATCGAATATTTTGAAGGAAGATTTCCTGTCTTCGTATGGGATGCTCCTGGGCATGCGTCTTCCTGGCCGTTTGACCTGACATTTACCCTGATGGATAAAGCAAGATGGCTTGATGAGATATTGGCTGCAGAGGGGTTTGAAAACCCTGTCATTGTCGGCCAGTCTATGGGCGGCTATGTCGGGCAGGCATATGCCCAGCAGTTCCCGGATAAGTTGAGTGGATTCATTTCTATTGACTCTGCTCCGCTGCAGCGCAGTTATGTGACAGCGGCTGAAATATGGCTTCTGAAACGAATGGAACCGGTTTACCGACATTACCCATGGAAGGCCCTGCTGAAGTCCGGCACTAATGGCGTAGCCACTTCCGAATACGGAAGAAGCCTGATGCGGGACATTATGATGGTCTACGATGGCGACCAGGACCGGTATGCAAAGCTGGCAGGTCATGGATTTCGGATGCTTGCGGAGGCAATGGCAGTAGACCTGCCTTATAAAATCCCGTGTCCGGCGATGCTGATATGCGGAGGAAAGGATCGTGCAGGTTCAACCATCCGGTACAACAAGGCGTGGCATGAAAAATCCGGTATACCGATTAAATGGATTAAAGATGCCGGACATAATTCAAATACAGACAAGCCGGAAATCGTCAACGCCTTGATAAAAAAGTTTGTTGAATCTTTATGAGCTGTTATGAGGAAGGCGGTTTAAGATGCAATACTACAAAACGATTCAGTTAAAAGACGGAAGGGCATGCTGCCTGCGGAATGCCAAAGAGGCTGACAGCGCAGCGGCTCTGGCAAATTTCATCCTCACACATGAGCAGACAGACTATCTGCTTACGTATCCGGATGAGAACACGATGACAGCAGAGGATGAGAGCCGGTTCCTGAAAGCAAAAACGGAGAGCAGAAGTGAGATAGAGATCCTCGCTGAAGTTGACGGCGTTGTTGTGGGACTGGCCGGTATTGATGCTGTCGGTGACAAGCATAAGATCCGACATCGTGCTGATTTCGGCATCAGCATAGACAATGTAATGGTCAAGCATTTTTGTAACATTTATGGTTCAAAAAATGCTGAATGGTTATCCCTTGTCTATTGGGACTGTCTTGTTTATCCTGCCATCCGAG
>CACYXH010000033.1 GCA_902778245.1 uncultured Lachnospiraceae bacterium
GGTCAAAAGGTCTTTTGCCCCCAACTATGATGCGGAGCGCTCCACACTGAGTGTTCCCGCGCTCCTGAAACATTCGCAATCCGCCACTAACGTGGCTACGTGCTCATGTTTAGTGGGTCCCAACCCCACATTTGCCGGAGCAAGCTCCGCAAAGTGGGCTTTTGACCCTTACATCATCATTATATTATAGGCGCAGGGGCTTTGACAAAAAGCATCATCACATATTTGGAGTGCAATTTCACCCTCTTATGCATAATTTTGCCGAGAACAGAGGAAAATACACGCGGCCCTCCTGCAATTTTCTTTACTTCCGTCGGGATTTGTGTTATATTCACTTTATGTTTTCGCTTGGTGACGCATCACCGCTCTGCATTGGCGCAGTGATGCTTGCCGAAAAAAATGAACATTGAGGAGGAAAAAGTTATGACAACAGCACAATTTCTGATCATCGCAACTATTTTGCTGTACCTGATGGGCATGCTTGCCGTAGGTTTTTATTTCAGCAAAAAGGGCGGAAGCGGCTCTTCCGATGAATTTTACATTGGGGGACGAACACTCGGTCCCATCGTCACCGCCATGAGTGCGGAGGCGTCAGACATGAGCAGCTACCTGCTGATGGGGCTTCCCGGACTGGCATACTTTGCAGGTATTGCAGAGGTAGGCTGGACAGCCATCGGACTGGCCCTGGGTACATATCTTAATTGGCTCATCGTGGCCAGAAAGCTACGCCGCTATTCCGCACAGATTGGGGCAATCACAATTCCGGATTTCTTTTCCAGGAGATACGGTGATAAGCGGCATGCTCTCTCATTGGTTGCAGCCCTGATCATCCTGATCTTCTTCATTCCCTACACTGCCTCCGGTTTTAAAGCAGTGGGAGCGCTCTTTAACAGCTTATTTGGCGTAGACTACCATACTGCCATGATCGTTGGAGCCATCATCATTATCTCCTATACGGTACTGGGCGGTTTTCTGGCAGTGTCCACCACCGACCTGGTGCAGAGTGTTTTCATGAGTATTGCCCTGATCGTTGTGGTATTCTTCGGCATCAGCCAGGCAGGGGGCCTGAATACCGTTATTGACAACGCAAAAGCGCTTCCCGGATATCTGAATCTGACCCAGGGATACGACGCCGGCACCGGCACTGCTTCTTCCTATGGCTTTCTCAGTATCGTATCCACGATGGCCTGGGGGCTTGGATACTTTGGTATGCCTCACATTCTGCTTCGTTTCATGGCGATCCGGGAGGAAAAAGAACTGACCACCTCCCGCCGCATCGCTTCCATCTGGGTAGTGATCTCCATGGCAGTGGCCGTATTAATCGGTATCATCGGTTACAGCCTGACAGTAGCAGATAAAGTTCCTGCCCTGACAACCGCTTCTGACGCAGAAACGATCATAATTAAAATAGCAGATCTGATGAGCAAAAACGGCATTATTTTCGCCATCTTCGCCGGTATTATTCTGGCTGGTATCCTGGCTGCCACCATGTCCACTGCGGACTCGCAGCTTCTGGCTGCCGCATCCAGTGTATCTCAAGATCTGATGCAGGATTTCTTCGGCATTAAGTTGAGTAAAAAGACCCAGATGATCGCCGCAAGGGCAACCGTTATCAGCATCGCTCTGATCGCCTTGATTCTGGCCTGGGATCCCAACAGTTCCGTGTTCCGGGTGATTTCCTTTGCCTGGGCAGGCTTCGGGGCTGCGTTCGGCCCCACCATAATCCTGGCTCTGTTCTGGAAACGTTCCAACAAAGCAGGCGCTCTGGCAGGTATCGCAGTCGGCGGTATCATGGTCTTCGTATGGAAGTACCTGGTAGCCCCCATAGGCGGTGCATTTGCTATCTACGAACTGCTCCCGGCTTTCATCATCGGTATGCTTGCTAACGTGATCGTCAGCCTCCTTACTCCGGCACCGGATGCTGAAGTACAGGCAGTCTTCGACAAAGTAGGCAGGAAATAAAACATTTAAGACGGACAGAGACTGCCTCTCCCAAATGATTTTTGTTTTTCATTTTGGGAAAGGCAGTCTCTTTATCTCTCGGCTTATAAAGTTGTATTCGAGAACTTCATGTACGACAGAAGGGACTGTCTATTAAGAACGACGGAGAGTTTATACATGTCCATGTGTACGGCTATGCGTGGACAAATGTTCGACCTGGGACGGACAAAGTCCGTTTCCAGGCGGACAGATGTACATCGCATCGTCCGAACACAGGATATATATAAACTAACGTCCGATTAATAGACAGCCCCTTCTATATATATTGCAATATTATTCGCCCAGGTACGCCTTCTTGATGGCGTCATCGTTCATCAATTCTTTTGCGTCTCCCGAGGTCACAATTTTTCCGGTTTCCAGAACGTACGCCCGGTCTGCGATATCCAGCGCTTTTTTCGCATTCTGCTCCACCAGAAGCACTGTGGTGCCCGCCTCGTTCACACTGCGGATAATGTCAAAGATCTCATTGACCAAGATGGGAGAGAGACCCATGGAGGGTTCATCCATGAGAATGATCTTTGGATGGGACATCAGTGCCCGCCCCATGGCAAGCATCTGCTGCTCGCCGCCGGAAAGTGTGCCCGCCAGCTGATTCTTACGCTCTTCCAAACGAGGGAAGCGCTTGTAGACCATCTCCAGTGCAGCATCTATCTCGCTTTTGTCACTTCTGGTATAAGCACCCATCTTTAAATTTTGATATACAGTCATCTGAGAAAACACCCGGCGTCCTTCCGGAACATGGGCCATGCCCAGACTGACGATCTTGTGAGCCGGAGTTTTTGTAATGTCCTGACCGTCAAAGAAAATACTGCCTGCTTTCGGGGACAGCAATCCGGTGATAGTGTGCAGCGTAGTGGTCTTGCCCGCGCCGTTGGCACCGATCAGAGCGATGACTTCCCCCTCATTTACCTCGAAGGAAATCCCTTTAATGGCCTGGATCATACCGTAGTAGACTTCCACATCCTTTAATTCAAGCATAGCCATTTTCATTTCCTCCTATTCTCCCAGATATGCTGTGATCACCTGCGGATTACTCAGCACATCCGCAGTCTTGCCCTGGCAAAGTACCTCACCGAAATTCAATACTGTCAGTTCCTCACAAATACCTGCTACCAGTTTCATATCATGTTCTATCAAAAGAATGGTCATATCAAAATTGTCCCGGACAAAATGAATGGTTTCCATCAATTCCTGGGTTTCATTGGGGTTCATGCCCGCCGCGGGCTCGTCCAACAGTAAAATCTTCGGATCCGTAGCCAACGCTCTGGCAATCTCCAGTTTACGCTGTTTTCCGTAGGGAAGATTGGCAGCCAGATAGTCCGCCTCTTTATCCAGTTCAAATACTTTCAGCAGTTCCATGGCCCGCTCATCCATCTCTTTTTCCACTTTGCGGTAGGAAGGAGTACGGCAAATGCCCGCAAGCGTTGAGTACTTATAATGGTTGTGCAAACCGGCTTTTACATTGTCCAGCACAGATATACCGGCAAAAAGCCTGATATTCTGAAATGTTCTGGCCACACCCGCTTTGTTGATCTCAATGGTGGGTTTACCGGTGATATCCTCTCCATCCAATTTAATAATACCGTCTGTGGGCTTATACACACCCGTAAGCAGATTGAAAATCGTAGTCTTGCCGGCACCGTTTGGTCCGATGAGACCGTAAAGCATCCCTTTCTCAATCTCCATATCCACTGCGTTCACTGCTCTCAGGCCACCAAAAGAGATCCCAAGATTTTTCACTTCCAACATCGTTGCCATCTTACTTGCCCTCCTTCACAGATTTTCTGAAGAAACGGCCCAGATAGCGTTCCCGCCATTCTAATGCCTTGGGTGCCCAGTTGAAGATCATCATCACGATCAATACGATCGCATAGATCAGCATACGGTATTCCGCCATGTCCCGCAGCAGTTCAGGCAATGCCGTCAGTACTACCGCGGCGATCACGGAACCGCGAATATTTCCAATGCCTCCCAGCACTACAAATACCAATGCCAGAATCGACAAATTATAGTCAAATTTTTTCGCCTGCAGCGTCGCCAGATTGTGAGCATACAATGAGCCTGCTGCTCCGGCCAGAGCCGCCGAGACCGTAAATGCCATCAACTTATATTTTGTAATATTGATACCGATGGACTCTGCAGCAATGCGGTTATCGCGGATGGATTTGATGGCGCGTCCATCTCTGGAATCGATCAGATTCAGCACAACAAACAGAGTAACCAGGATCAGGATAATTCCAGCCAGGAATGACGCATCCTTGGGTGTTCCGGTAATTCCCTGAGGTCCGTTAAGAATCAGCATGCCGTCCGGTTCCATTCCAAGAGAGAACTGATCTTTCATGGAAACGTGTACTCCGTGGCTGTCAACACCCACATAGAACACGTTGATCACGTTTTTAATGATCTCACCGAACGCCAGCGTCACGATGGCTAGGTAATCGCCTTTCAGACGAAGCACCGGAATACCGATCAGCAAGCCGAACAGCGCAGCAAACGCGGCACCGATCAAAAGTGCCAGAAAGAACCTCAGTCCGCCAACCGTAATGGTATTCTGGGTACATTTGGAAAAGAATGCGCCGGCAAAAGCGCCAATACACATGAAACCGGCATGTCCAAGGCTCAATTCGCCGGAAATACCAACCACCAGATTCAGCGAAACTGCCAGTACCACATAAACACACAGTGGAACCAAAAGTCCGGTCATCATACTGGAAAGGTTACCGGTAGACTGCATGATCTGCACTATAATGAATGCAATGATCACAATACCATAAGTTATAAAATTGCTTATCAATTTTTTCTTTTTCATACCGGTCACCTACACTTTCTCCTGAATTTTTTTGCCAAGGAGTCCTGTCGGTTTCACCAGCAGCACTACGATCAGAACAGCAAATACAATGGCGTCTGAGAGCTGAGAAGAAACGTATGCTTTTCCGAAGATCTCAATGACACCCAGCAATAGTCCGCCCAGAAATGCTCCCGGAATAGAACCGATACCACCGAACACGGCAGCCACAAAGGCTTTGATACCCGGCATAGATCCAGTATAGGGGGAAAGGGACGGATACGCAGAACACAGAAGAACACCGGCAATGGCCGCCAGCCCGGAACCGATGGCAAAGGTCAGCGCAATCGTTTTATTCACATTGATCCCCATGAGCTGCGCAGCTCCTTTATCTTCCGAAACAGCCAGCATCGCCTGGCCAGCCTTTGTACGGCTGATAAAGGTGGTCAATGCCAGCATAATTACGATACAGCTGGAAATCGTGACGATGGTTACACCACTGATATTCAGGGTTCCGTTTGCCAGCTTCAGATCCGGAATGGTAACCACGGACTGGAAACTCTTGGGATTAGACCCAAAGATCAACAGCACAACATTCTGTAGAAAATAGCTGACACCGATCGCTGTAATCAGAACAGCCAGAGAAGACGCAGCCTCCAGAAGCGGACGATACGCTATGGTTTCGATCAGGACACCGATCACCGTACAAACCACCACAGCCACCAGAACTGCTGCCAGCGGCGGCATTCCCGCAGACATAATACAGGTAAACGCCGCATAACCGCCTACCATAATGACATCACCATGTGCAAAATTCAACATTTTTGCAATGCCATAAACCATCGTATATCCCAATGCAATGATGGCATAAACGCTTCCAAGGCTGATGCCATTGATCAAGTAGGATAAAAAACTCATATGTGTCACCTCATTTTCTTAACCCGTTTTCTATCACTTAGCGGAAAACAGGGGGTTGCCGCTGCAACCCCCTGTCGGGTTCATGTATTTATTTACTATTCGTATGTGTCTTACATTCCTTTGTAAGCGCCATCCTCGATCACAACAGCCTTCGGAGCTTTCGTGGGCTCACCAGAAGCATCCCAGGTCATGCCGGTACCGGTCAGACCATCCAGGGAAATCTCTGTCATAGCAACTTTCAACAGATCACAGATCTCGCTTGCGCTCATATCTGCGGTAGCACCGGATGCTTCCAGAGCAGCCTTGATGGCGTATACACCATCATATGCATCTGCTGCGAACTGATTTGGAACCTCACCGTACAGATCCTGATATTTTGCTACGAAGTTCTGGGTCAGTTCATCCTCTGCATCTGCGGAGAACGGAGTCAGAAGCATAACGCCTTCTGCCAGAGAGTTATCAAAACCGTCTACAGAAAGGATACCATCCATACCATCTACACCAAACCACAGCGGGGAGAAGTCCATAGCTGCTGCCTGAGTGAAGATCAGAGAAGCTTCATTATAGTAAATGGGCAGATAAACCAGATCCACGCCGGCATCTTTTGCCTTCTGCAGCTGAACGGAGAAATCGGTCTTGCTGTCAGCGGTAAATGCTCCTACTGCGTCTTCTACGATCTCAAAAGGCTGATTTTCAGCTTCCGCGCGGAACGTAGCAAAGATACCGGATGAGTATACATCAGAGCTGTCATAGATAACGCCAACCTTCTCTGCCAGGCCATTCTCACCAATATACCGAGCGGATGCAGCACCCTGATCCGGATCGGAGAAGCATACACGGAACGCATTGTCACCTGCGGTGATACAATCTACTGCAGAACCTGACGGTGTCAGCAGGAACATGTTGTCCTCAACTGCATATGACTCAACTTCGATACAGCATGCAGATGTAACAGTACCCAGCAGCATCTGCATTCCCCAGTCTTTCAGTTTATTATATGCGTTAACTGCAGCTTCTGCATCCAGGGTATCATCCTGCGGGTTGAACTCAAGCAGTGCGCCGTTCACGCCGCCTGCTTCGTTGATCTCATCAACTGCGATCTGTGCCGCATTCATAACGGCGCTGCCATAAGCTGCCGCCGGACCGGTAACCGGGCCGATGCTTCCGATCTTGAATGTGTCATCTGCAAAAGCTGTGGTGGAAAGCACCGTAGCTGCTGCGAGAGTGAAACTCAATGCTTTAGCTAATTTTTTCATATTATCCTCCTGTCTGTTCTCCGTTTGATTTTTCTGTCCCGGAAAACTCATGTGAACATTTTACGCTCATTTCATTTATTCGTCAATGATAAAATAAAAGGAAACACCGAAAATTTTATGGAATTTTCAATATTTCTTTAAATTTTTCGGTGTTTTGATGTAATTTAAAATAGATTTCAGATCAGTACGCCTTGCCCCAATAAACCATCTTTTCCGCCGGTTTTCCGCAGAATACGCAGGTATCTCCCAGTTTTTCCTGCACAAACGGGATACATCTGGAGGTCACGCCAATTTCTTCTTTTATTGCGTCTTCGCACTCCTGACAACCGCACCACATAGCTTTGATAAAGCCAGGCTTATTGTCCGCAATATCTTTCAACTCCTCTTTCGTTTTAGCTGTGTAGGTGTGAGCGTCTCTGTGAGTTCTGGCTCTCTCCAGCATATCTGCCTGGATCGTTTCCAGTATTTCCTGAACTTTTCCCGCCAGCTCTTCCAACGCAACTACTGTCTTTTCTCTTGTATCCCTGCGAACGATCACAGCCTGTCCGGCCTCAATGTCCTTCGGTCCCAGTTCCACCCGCACCGGAATACCACGCATCTCCTGCTCTGAGAATTTCCAGCCCGGACTCTTATCCGAATCATCCAGGCGGGCACGCAGTCCGGAAGATACCAGCATGTCCCTCACTTCAGCCGCCTTATCCAGTACGCCTTCTTTTTTCTGCTGGATAGGAATCACCATTACCTGGATGGGAGCGATCCTGGGAGGCAAAACCAGACCGCTGTTGTCTCCATGCACCATGATGATAGCGCCGATCATGCGGGTAGTCATGCCCCAGGAAGTCTGATGCACATATTTCAGAGTGTTGTCTTTATCCGTAAACTGAATATTGAATGCTTTGGCAAATCCATCGCCGAAGTTATGGCTGGTACCGGACTGCAAAGCCTTACCGTCATGCATCAGGGACTCTATAGTATAAGTCGCTTCCGCGCCGGCAAATTTCTCCTTGTCTGTCTTCCTTCCTTTAATAACCGGAATCGCCAGAATCTCTTCACAAAAATCTGCGTACACATTCAGCATCTGGATCGTTCTCTCTTCCGCCTCCTGGGCTGTAGCATGGGCGGTATGTCCTTCCTGCCACAGGAATTCTCTGGAGCGCAGGAAGGGTCTGGTGGTCTTCTCCCAGCGCACCACGGAACACCACTGATTATAGACCTTGGGCAGATCGCGGTAAGAATGCACATCATTGGCGTAGAAATCACAGAACAGTGTCTCGGAAGTAGGTCTGACGCACATACGTTCCTGCAATGGTTCCAATCCTCCGTGAGTTACCCACGCCACCTCCGGTGCAAATCCTTCTACATGATCCTTCTCTTTCTGAAGCAGACTCTCCGGAATAAACATAGGAAGGTATACATTCTGTACGCCGGTCTCCTTAAATCTTCTGTCCAGTTCACGCTGGATATTTTCCCAGATCGCGTACCCGGCAGGTTTGATTACCATGCAGCCTTTTACGCTGGTATAATCAATCAGTTCTGCTTTCTTTACTACGTCTGTGTACCACTGGGCGAAATCTTCCTCCATGGAAGTAATCGCTTCCACCAGTTTCTTTTCCTTTGCCATGATTTTTCTCCTTTCTGAATATGGAACAAAAGTGCGATTCAAAAACCCCGATCCCTCTGCTTTACGCATAGGGACCGAGGTATCTATTTACCTTCGGCGGTACCACCCTGATTAGCGGACAATGTAACAGTCCGCTCCCTCATCCTCCGTTATCGCCGGAATTACGTCATACTTTATCTCCGCACCTCTTGTTTGCGAACACTTTCATATGAAGCTCCGGGGCCGGTTCCATACAGCTTTGCCAAAGACTTGCACCATCCGTCTTCTCTCTGATAACAACTCTGCATGTACTTTTCCCCATCTACGCTTTATTATAGGGATCTTTCGTTATCATCCAGTTTATCCCTGCTTCTTTGTTTTGTCAAGTCAGGATTTATGTTCTGTCGTCTGAAACTGACGGCAAATATCCGCCAAACAGCACTTATCACAGTAAGGATTCATCCTTGCAGTACATACTGCCCGTCCATGATACACCAGACGATGGCAGAAGTCACTGCCCTCTTCCGACGGTATGATCTTCCACAATGCCATTTCTACCTTTTTGGGTTCTTTTATACCGTCCACCAGGCCAATGCGATTTGTCAGCCGGATACAGTGCGTGTCTGTCACAATCGCCGGTTTCCCAAACACATCGCCCATGATCAGATTCGCGCTCTTACGCCCAACTCCCGGCAATTTCAGCAGCGCGTCAAAATCCCCAGGCACCTTTCCGCCATACTCGTCCCGAAGGATCCGCATGCAGGCGCTGATATCCCTAGCCTTACTCCTTCCCAGACCGCAAGGCTTTACGATGGCCTCTATCTCCTCCGGCTCCGCTGCCGCCAAGGATGCCACATCCGGATATTTGGCGAACAGTTCTTCCACGATCACATTTACTCTGGCGTCGGTACACTGAGCGGCCAGCCGGACGCTCACCAGCAGTTTCCACGCCTGGTCATAATTCAGAGTACACTGCGCATCAGGATATTCCTTTTTCAACCGCTCTATAACCTCCAGCGCCAATTCTTCTTTTGTCATCTTTTTCTCCATGTTTTATCTCTTTGAAACAGTCTCCTTCATCGCGCAGATCTTATCTGCCGCGCATACCAGCCATGCTTCCCGGAACTGAGGCGGCACCACGGTGAGAGGAAACATATGCCTTAAAATAATATTCTTCTCAATATCACTTAGCGGCATATCCTGCCTTGCGTTTTCCCAGGCTTTTCTTGGATGAAAAAACCCGTGCAGAGAATGACCTTCTCCTTTCTCATGCCAGTCGTAAAGGAAATAGTCATGCAGCAGCGCGCCTCTCACCAGAGCGGTGCGATCCACCGGTATTTTCAGTACTGCCGCCAGGTAACAACTGGTATAGGCCACCCGCACACAGTGTTCATACACGGAAACCCTGCCGTGCTGCATATACTTTTTTGTGTCCTGAAAACGGCTTTTTTCATTCAAACGCTTTATCTCGTTTTTGACAAGGGCCGCTATTTCATTTTTTCTTACCGTTCCCTGCATATAATTATCCTCTCCATGCATATGGAACAACCATTTACCTATACATCTTAAATCCATATTCGGAAAATGTCCAGAAATTTTATGAAATCCCTGAACTTCCAACGTCCTTAGAAAATAATTCTCTCTTTATAAATTATATATTTACTTATACAACATTTACATGTTATATTATTCTCATCTTATCGCTCATGCTTTTTTTCAAAATATTCGAATCAGTTATCTCTGCAATTGCGTAAAGCTTGCGTATTGCAAAACCGCGTAGAAAAAGCGCGAGCAATGTTTCAATATGTATAGACATAAATTATGCAAGGGGAATGCAGATGGGGTATAAGATATCACTACGATACAGAAGAGTTGTCTTTTTTTCACCAAGCGGAAAAAGGTTCGCCAAAGATTTGTGCAAGCACAATCATGGCTCACTGTTCACATAAATAGAAAACCCGAAAAGCTGTATAAATATGGGCTTTTCGGGTATCCAAGACGTAGCGGAAGGGAGACTTGAACTCTCGACACCACGGGTATGAACCGTGTGCTCTAGCCAGCTGAGCTATTCCGCCATATAAAGTTGAAATCCATGGGGCCTATAGGGCTCGAACCTATGACCCTCTGCTTGTAAGGCAGATGCTCTCCCAGCTGAGCTAAGACCCCATGTAAAAAGTCAGATGCCTGACTCGCTTTGCTATTATACAATCATTCAGGGGCAAAAGTCAAGTCCCTTTTACATAAAATATCGTAAGCGAAAAAAACGACTGTTATTTTCGAATGTAAGTTCCCATCAGCGGAGATTCGGAAGTGTCATAATCCTCCTCGCTGAGTACCGAAACCTCAATTTCATCGCCGTTGCGATCAAATACCACTACATGGTAATCATCCCCGTGGTAAACCGCCTGGTTCCCGTCCAGCTCAGCTTTACCTGAAATGCCTGCGGTTTCAAATTCAAACTGGATATTATCCGCCTCGTCAATGGTAACGGTCAATTTTTCGCCGCTGTCGCAGGCATAGGAACCGACCCATCCTTCGTCCTCGTCCGTTTCGCCGGTTTCATCCTCATCCACTGCATCCGGTTCATCGTCCGCATAATTTTCTTCGTTCTGGATTGCCTCGGTAATGCCAACGCCGCCGAAACCGCTTCCGTGTTGAATTTCCGGCTGGGCTTCTATCACAGCGGATGTCTTATTGTCTATATCTGATATACCCGTTATAGGGCCATCTCCGCTGATCATAGCTCCTCCTGCCAGATTCTCGGCTGCTACTGAACCGCTCTGTAATGTAGTGGAAGAATTATCTGCAGTACTGTTATCGGAATCCGCCTGTGTGCATGCAGTCAAAGCAAGCGTGGTAGTAATTAACATGAAAACTGTCAGGATCTTATTTTTCATCGCTATCCTCCTGTGACTTTCAGTTTATATAACACAGATGCCAAAATCCATCTTAGACTTCTGCGTACCATATTCTAACATCATTCCTTATTTTTGTCACAGGTTTAAGAAAAAATTCAGAATAATTTAGGATTTTATCTTCCTGGTCTCTTTTCGTTGAAGCCGGATAAACTGCTGCCTGGCTTTTTGTACATTATCATCCAGATACAGTAGGAGAAACTGCCAGTCCACTCCCTGCCACTCATACACACCCCGATAGCTCTGATAACTGCTCCACCAGTAATTTTTGAGGTCTTTAGCATATTTTTGCGCTGAAGGCAGCGAATGAATCCGCAAACAGACCGTCAGCATCTTCTCCATGTCTTTTACCCCGGAGATACATTTTGTTACACGCCCCCTCCTCTTTTGCTGAAACTGCTGTTCCCGCATATGGTTTGTGTACCAATTTCCCATTTCTCCAAGAATGGCTTCTGTTTTCTCGTTTTCCTCTTCCTGCACCCCCAGCAGGAAATGCGCCTCATTATCCAGTATACAGAATGCGTAAATTTCAAATTTCTGTTCCTGCTGCAGACGAAGGACAAAATCAAGGAATTTTTTCTTGTCTCTCTCATCTGCCAAAACCTTGATGCCGGACTTTAGATATGCATATTGGACGTGCGTATCAACAAATAGATTAATACGTGACATAAGAACCCCCTTATTTAACTCTTTGAACACTCAGAACGGTTTTATTCCTGATGTTGCCCCTCGTTACAGATGCATTTTAACATTATTATAATCATTATTCAACATAATTTTTTATTTTGCGACAATATGTGTCACATTTTATGAGGCATTCCGTGTCGCCGTTCGGCATGCTGAGAATAAGGTAAAAAAGATACGATTTGTTGCTTTTTGCGCATAAAAGGGCCGTTGCAAAATACTGGCAAATGGATACAAAAAACCCTTTACCTGTTTTTTGCAACGGCTCCTTTTATAACCGCGAAATCAATAGATTAAAATGAAGTACCGAACTGCGCGCACAGTTCGTTTATTTTGTTCATGATGCGCTCTGCCTCCTGCCCCTGCGCGGGTGTCGGCTGATAATTATTCCAACCAGGATCCGAAGAAATCGAGCATGGAATTATATTGATCTGGCTGTCCTGCAGCATACCGTTCTTCCCCACAGTAAAAGTCTGCTGGAATATCATGGTATCCATATCGCTGGGAGTCGAATTACCGCCAAAGCAGAAATTGCCCAAACTATAAGCAATGTATTTTCCCCGATACTGTTCGATTCCCTGCAGTACATGGGGATGATGCCCCACCACCAGATCCGCTCCCAGGTCAATGGCAGTGTGGGCCAGGGACTGCTGTGTCTCATCCGGCTGGGTACTCTTCTCCGTGCCCCAGTGAAATGCTGTTACGATAATCTGGGCGCCGGCTTCTTTGACAGCGGTGATCGCCCGTTCCAACTGAGAGGCTTTCTCCATCCCGGTGTCCAGAACATAGATGCCAATCAACCCGACTTTAATGCCATTAACCTCTTTTATGATAATCTCGTCCCCGTCACAATAAGCAATCCCGGCTTCCCCCAGGTATTGCTTTGTATCGATCAGACTCTGGGAACCATAGTCACTGCTGTGATTGTTGGCCAGGGTAACTGCTTCCACAGAACCGTCCTGCAAAATTCCCACATAGGAAGGATCTCCCTTAAAAGCAAACTGCTTGTCGCTCCTGGTGTCCAACGTAGTAAGGGTTCCCTCGAAATTGGCGAAGGTAATATCGTCCCCATCCAGAATAGATCTCACATTCTGAAAGAAATAGCTGTTCCCGTACATAGACTGTACCGTATCAAAGCTGTTCATGGGGCTAAAGTAAATGTCAGTACCCAGCGTACAATCGCCCAATGCGGATATGGTCACTTCGGCTTCCGATTTCACCTTAATTTCGCAGCGCACGGTGGAGAGTTCGTCCGCTGACACTTCGATGACAGCCTCTCCCACCTGCAGCGCCGTAACGGTTCCGTCCGATGCAAGGCTCACGATAGACGGATCCCGATTTATCATCTGCAGATTATTGCAGTAAGCTCCTGCAGGCTCTGTGGAAACGCCAAGGTTAAAGCTGCTGCCCGGCAAAAGCGTGGCCTGCGAATCGCTCAGCGCCAGATTTTGTGCCGGCTGCATATTAGTCGCAACTGGAATTGTGGCGTTCCCTGCATGATCCTTTGCATAATAATAGTATGTCTTCTCCGGCTCATAACTAAAGGGCCCCGTATACTTCTGATATTGGGGTATGTCAGAGAAACCATCCAACGTTCCGTAATAGATACCTTCCAGACCAGATCGGCTATCTACCGCATTTAGTGTTACCTGGCCATTTTCCTGTTTTACACTCACCAGCGGATTCTCGGTATCAATCATAGGAATCTCTACCGCAGCGTTCATGACGCTCTCCTCAGAGACCACCATAACCTCCAGCCTCTCCTGGGCAGCCACCAGGGTCACTCTGGTACGGCTGCCCGCCTCAAATTCACAGGCGCTTCCGTTCACAGTGACAGACTGGATCGGTTGCGCCGTGCGGATACCCAGGATCACCGTTCCATGGCTGCACCATTCCTGCGGTTCCTGTTCCACCGTAACGGTAAGCCCCTCGTCCGCTGTCACATTAACGCTGCTCTCCTCCGCAAATAACGCGCTTAGCAGGGCAATGACAATGAACAGCGTCAGCAGGATTCCCGCGGCGATCATCAAAAGTTCCTTCCAGGAGATACCCTTTGCTTTCAGATCGTCAAACCAGGCGTCAGCCGCCAACCGGAATCTTTTCCGAAAACTGCGGGAACTATGATTCTTGTTTGTTGTTGTCCGCAGTTTTGCAAAATCTTTTCGTTTTTTAGAACCGTTTCTTTTTTTTGCGCGCGATGATCTGTCTGGCTGAGAACCATTGTTCAGATCAATTTTTATCGTTTTACTTTTAACTTCTCCGTCCTCCTCCGCGTTATTTTTCAGATCGCGGAGAAGATTCCTGATTTCATCATTATCCATTTTCAGAACCTATAGAAAATATTCTACTCCTGACTCAAAGATCTTCATGTCCTGTTCTCCGTAAATATTGATGGCTACTGCCTGGTCCCGGCGCTCGGAATGGGCCATTTTACCCAGCACACGGCCGTCCGGGCTGGTGATGCCCTCGATGCCGCAGTAGGAACCGTTCACATTCCACTCTTCATCCTGACACAGTTCGCCGTCGCAGGTGGCGTACCTGGTAGCTACCTGACCACTTGCCATCAGTTTCGCCAGCCACTCGGGATCTGCAACAAACCGTCCCTCGCCGTGGGAGGCAGGGTTTACATAGACTCCTCCAAGTTTTGCCTGGGCAAGCCACGGCGACTTGTTGGTCATAACCTTTGTATAGACCATCTTGGAAATATGACGTCCAATGGTATTGAAGGTCAATGTCGGTGAATCCTCCTTCTGTCCGACAATCTCCCCGTAAGGTACAAGCCCCAGCTTGATCAGTGCCTGGAACCCATTGCAGATACCCAGGGCCAGACCATCTCTCTCATTCAGCAGCTTCATCACCGCTTCCTTTATCTTTTCATTCTGGAAGGCTGTGGCGAAGAATTTCGCGGAGCCGTCCGGCTCGTCACCGGCAGAAAAACCACCCGGGAACATGATGATCTGGGCCTGCTGAATGGACTTTTCGAAAATTTCTACCGAATCCCGGATATCCTCCGCAGTCAGATTCTTAAATACCTTTACGTCAACCTCCGCGCCCGCGCGCTCAAAGGCTCTCGTACTGTCGTACTCACAGTTCGTTCCGGGGAATACCGGAATAAATACTCTGGGCACTGCCACCTTATGCTTGCAAACGTAAACCTGATCTGCGTGATAGCACCCCTCCTCATCCAGCCTGTTCCCGCTCTTACCTGCAACGAACATAGAAGTCGGTCCGTCCTGCGAGGTAGAACGGGTGCGGAATACCTTCTCCAAAGTTCCTCTCCAGGCTTCCAGCGCTTCCTCCAGCGGAATGGAAACGGAAGCATATTCCAGTGCCTGTTTCTCTGTAACCTCTCCTACAACTGTATAATCAAAGCTCAGCTTATCTGCCTGATCCGCTCCGACCTCAGCAACGATATCACCGAATCCTGCTGCAAACAGATCCTCCGGAGCTTTGGTTTCTTCCAGCTTCACACCCATTCCATTACCGAAGGCCATCTTGCTGACCGCAGCGGCCAGACCCTTTCCATCCAGCGCATAGGCCGAAGTGATCCGTCCGGCTTTCACATCCTCAAAAAACTTGCCATACTGCTCCATTACCTGAGCATATTTGGGAAGATCGTACTCATCTTTTTCAATTTTCAGCAATACCAGTTTATTTCCGGCCTTTTTCAGTTCCGGAGAAACGATATTCTGATACGTATTGACATCCACCGCAAAGGAAACCAATGTAGGAGGCACGTCGATCTCATTAAACGTACCGGACATACTGTCCTTTCCGCCGATGGAGGGAAGGCCGAAAGCCATCTGGGCCGCATATGCGCCCAGCAGTGCCGCGAAGGGCTGGCTCCATCTGGAGGGATCTTCTGTCATTCTGCGGAAGTACTCCTGGAAGGTAAAGCGGATCTTCCGGTAATCCCCGCCGCTTGCCACGATGCGGGCAATGGATTCTACCACTGCGTAAACGGCGCCATGGTAGGGGCTCCAGCTGGATAAATAGGGATCGAAACCGTAACTCATCATGGTAACCGTATCCGTGTGTCCCTTTAATACCGGCAGTTTTGCCACCATAGTCTGGGTTTCCGTAAGCTGGTATTTCCCGCCGTAGGGCATCAGGACAGAGCCCGCGCCGATGGAACTGTCAAACATTTCCACCAGGCCCTTCTGGGAACAGCAATTCAGATCTGCCAGGGTATCCAGCCATTTCGCTCTTACGTCACTCACCGTTTCTTTTGTAAAGTATTTATCCTCTTTCTGCGGAATATCCACTGCAACGCTGGTCTCCTGATGCGCGCCGTTGGTATCCAGGAAGGCTCTGGAAATATTTACGATCTCTTTGTCTCTCCAGATCAGCACCAGCCTGGGCTCGGCGGTCACTACCGCTACTTCCACCGCCTCCAGGTTTTCCTCGTTGGCATATTTCAGGAACTGATCCACGTCTTTCGGATCCACCACCACTGCCATGCGCTCCTGGGATTCGGAGATGGCAATCTCTGTTCCGTCCAAACCGGCGTACTTCTTCGGAACCTTGTCCAGGTAAACATGCAGACCGTCTGCCAGCTCACCGATGGCTACGGAAACACCGCCCGCACCGAAATCATTACATTTTTTGATCAGTTTGCTTACCTCCGGACGGCGGAACATTCTCTGGATCTTTCGCTCGGTAGGCGCGTTTCCTTTCTGAACCTCCGCGCCGCAAACCTCAATGGAGGCCTCTGTGTGTACCTTGGAGGAACCAGTGGCGCCCCCGATGCCATCCCGGCCGGTCCTGCCCCCCAGCAAGATGATGATATCTCCCGGATCTGAAGTCTCACGGATGACAGCCTTTCTGGGAGCCGCGCCCATCACAGCGCCGATCTCCATACGCTTTGCTACATAATCAGGATGATAGATTTCTTTTACATAACCGGTAGCAAGACCAATCTGGTTTCCGTAGGAACTGTAGCCGTGAGCTGCCTCCCTCACCAGTTTCTTCTGCGGGAGTTTGCCCTTTAACGTATCCTTCACGGAAACCGTGGGATCTGCCGCCCCGGTGACGCGCATGGCCTGATAGACATAGGTACGTCCCGAAAGCGGATCGCGGATCGCGCCGCCAAGACAGGTGGCCGCGCCTCCGAAAGGTTCGATCTCGGTGGGATGATTGTGGGTCTCGTTCTTAAAATTCACCAGCCACTCTTCGGTCTCCCCATCTATCTCCACAGGCACAACGATGCTGCAGGCATTGATCTCATCCGACTCCTCCTGGTCCTGCAGTTTCCCTTCTTTTTTCAATTTTTTCATGGCCATCAGCGCCAGATCCATCAGGCATACAAACTTGTCAGATCTGCCCTGGTACACATCCTGACGGTCTGCCAGATACTGCTGGTAAGTGTCTTCCAGGGGCTTCTTATAATACCCTTCCCCAAAGCTGACCTCCTTCAGTTCCGTAGAGAAGGTGGTATGACGGCAGTGGTCGGACCAGTAAGTATCCAGAACCCGGATCTCCGTCATAGTAGGATTTCTCTTTTCCTCCCCGGCAAAATAATTCTGAATGTGAAGAAAGTCTTTAAAAGTCATAGCCAGATTCAGAGAGTCGTAAAGTCCCTTAAGTTCCGCCTCCGGCATGGCAATAAACCCTTCAAATACCTTTACATCCTCCGGCTCTTCGAACTTTGTCACCAATGTTTCCGGTTTTTCCAGTCCCGTTTCTCTGGAATCTACCGGGTTAATGCAATAGTTTTTGATGGCGTCAAACTCTTCCTTGCTGATGCTTCCCTCAACGACATAAGTGGTGGCAGAGCGTATGATCGGCTCCTCATCTTCTTTCAAAAATTTCACACATTGAACAGCGGAATCCGCTCTCTGGTCAAACTGACCCGGAAGATACTCCACCGAAAAAGTTCTGCTGCCCTCTTCTATGGGAAAACTCTCCTGATACAACGTGTCCACAGGCGGCTCGGAAAACACGGTCCGGCAGGCGGCCTCGAATACTTCCTCGGAAATATTCTCCACATCATAGCGGATCAAAATGCGGATCTTCTTCAGGCTCCGGATTCCCAGATAGCTGCGTACCTCATGGGTCAGATCCTTGGCCGCCCCTGCAAAGGCCTCTTTCTTTTCCACATACACTCGCCTAACATTACTCATTGGTTTTTCCTCCTCGTTTTTCGTTATTCTATTGAACGGTAAGCTTGTCATATATATATGCTGATATATCTTCAATGGCTGTCTCATAGGAAAAGCCATAGTCTCCGTTGCACATCACGCTGATGATATACTGGTGTGTATCATCCGCAATGACCGCCGCTTCATTATAGCGGGTATCCCCCTTGCCATTATGATTTAAAAAGGTGATGCCGGAAGGAAGATCATCTGCCAATCCAATGACGGTGCGGTATCCATCACCGGAATCAATCTTAAAATACTTCATTATGAATTCTCGTCCCAGTGTCTGGAACTTACCCTGGTAGAGCTGGCGGATCATTCCGGCAAGATCTTTTGCGCTGACGTAATTGTCCTTGCCGTCCGTGACTTCAGCCACGATCTTTCTCTGGATATCCACACTGCCAAATCCCGCCGAAGTGCAGGCCGCATTGATATTGTCCAGCCCCAGATAATCAATGAGGCAGTTCATGCAGTTGTTATCACTGTAACTCATCATGGTAGTCAGATAGTAGGAAAGCGGGAAACTCTGCCCCTCTTTTTCTTCCGGATACGCCTCGCCCCGACCGCCGATGCTGTTCACATATGGAATGGCGTCATTCAGTGTAATGGCACCCTGATCCAGCTTTACAGCCGCCGTATACAAAATCGGAACGCAGATCATGGCTGAAGCGTACATCGGCTCGTCACAACCCTCCGTAGCATACTCCTGATTCTGCTTCAGGTCGTAGACGTAAACCTCCGCCTTTGTGACACTGGACTCATCACGCAGGATCTGCTCTATGTATCCGGTGTCTATAACGTTTCCGGCACTGTAGGGTTTTTCATCCTCAGATGTCTCCGTCTGGGTTTCCCTTTCTGATGCGCTTTCGTCCGCTGTCGACGTACCTGAGTCTGGAACGGGATTCTGGCCATCTATTCCGGAACCATCCTTACTGGCAGCCGATGCGCCGGCATCTCCGCCAGCGGCATCACTCCCGGTCTGGCTGCCTTCTCCCTGTGCTTCCGTCAGAAATATAATACCATCATCGCCGCCATCTGCCTCCTGGCCCTGGCCGGCATCCGATAGAATCTCAATCACATTTCCATCGGTATTGTTTCCCTTTTTCATGAAGAAAAACAGCACTACCACGCCTGCCGCCACCACCGCCATGATCAGCAATACCGTCACTGTCACCAGCAGCGCATGGGACTTTTCCTCCTTTTTTTCCAGAAAACTGTCCCGATATGCTTTCTTATCATCTCGATAAAGTTTTTCATCATAGTAAATTTCCCGTTCATCCCGGTACAGGCTCTCATCATAATACGCCTGCTCTGTCTTCTCCCCGTCAGCGCCGTCCACCGAAGGTACCTTTACCACCGGCGCTCCGCACCTGCTGCAGAAACGGTCGTCCTCTCTCAGCCCGGCTCCGCATTTTTCGCAAAACATAGACATTCCCCTTTTTTCGTTTGTAGCTGCATTAATTTGTCTTCCTTCTATTTATATCATAGTTATTTCATTTTGAACAGGAAAACCAGAAGTTTTGGATCTTTTCTTCCACATTTCCCAGGGAACAGGTATCATAATCCCCCCACTCCCTGGGGAACATCTGCCGATATTGATATTTGGTGAAGCGTTCATCCAGCAGCAGTATGATGCCCTTATCCTCCTCCGTGCGGATCACCCGGCCTGCCGCCTGCAGCACCTTATTCATCCCCGGACAAAGGTAGGCGTACCTAAAGCCGTCCATATTTCTCTTATCATAATAGTTTTTCAGTATCTCCCTCTCATTGCAGACCTGCGGAAGCCCTGTTCCCACGATCACCGCTCCGATGAGCCGGTCACGCTTCAGATCAATACCTTCCCCGAAAATACTGCCCATGACGCAAAATCCTACCAGACTGTCCTCGCGGTCCTCCGCGAAAGCTTCCAGAAACGCTTCCCTTTGCGGTTCCGTCATCCGGTTGTTCTGACACAGCAGCTGGGTACTGGGCGGTTTTATCTCCTCAAAACACTCCGCCACATCCTCCATCATTTTATAGGAAGAGAAAAATACCAGATAATTTCCCTTTCTGCCCGAAACTGCCTTTCTTATATACTCTGCCATTTTCTGATATTCCGAAATGCTGCGGCTGCTGTAACGGCTGCTGGTATCCTGCCCAATGAGAATCCTTTTTTTCTTTGCGTCGAAACAGGTGTTGGCATAAATGGCATAGTCATCTTTTGCCGTGCTGAGCAGGCTCTTATAGTAATCCACCGGAAGCAGCGTAGCGGAAAAAAATATCGTACTGTTTCCCTTATCCAGACACTCCTGCATATTTACAGACGGATCCACGCAGTATAGTTTCAGCACAAACCTGCCATCCGTCTCCAGCTGAGTGTAAATTACATAACAGTCATCCAGCCGGTCGCAGATATCAAGAAAACTTCTTACTTTAAAATAAAGATCCCGGACAAGGTCATTTTGCTGCTGATTTTTCGAATCCTCCAGAAATTTCTCCATCACACCGCAGAGATTCATAAGCGTCACCGGAAAGATGCCAGTGTTCTCCAACAGCTGGTAATTTTCACATTCCCGCTTCAGCTCCAGCATATAGCGATTGCATCGTTCCAGCGCCCGGGTCATCTTTTTGCTGTAGTTTTTCACCTCTTTTTTTAATGCCAGGAAGTCTTCTTTCACCAGCTGCGCGCTGAACATATCCCGGCCCCGCTCTACCAGATTGTGCGCCTCATCGATCAGAAACAGATAGTCGCCCTTCGCGTTGTCCGAGAAAAAGCGTTTCAGACGAGCCCTGGGATCAAACACATAATTATAATCACAGATCACCGCGTCTGCCCAAAGAGACACATCCAGGGAAAGCTCAAAAGGACAGACCATCCATTTATCTGCCCAGGTCTTTATATCCTCTCTTCCAAAGGACTCACAGGTAGTGATCAACTCAAATACCGCGTCATTGATCCGGTCATAGTGTCCCTTCGCGTAGGGACAGGCGTCAGGATTACACTCCATCTCCTCACAGGCGCAGATTTTTTCTTTTGCGGTCAGGGTCACTACCTTATACCGCAGCCCCTGTTCTTTCAGAAGCCCGAACGCTTCTTCCGCCACCGTGCGGGCAATCGTCTTGGCTGTCAGATAAAATATCTTATCCCCAAGTCCCTCTCCCACGGCTTTCACCGCCGGAAAGACGGTGGAGATCGTCTTTCCCACCCCGGTGGGTGCCTGGATAAACAGCTTCTTTTTTCGGGCAATGGTACGGTAAACGGCAGCCGCCAGATCTTTTTGCCCCTCCCGATAAGGAAATGGAAACGCCACGCCGCGTATGGACTTCTGCCGGATCTTTTTCCATTCCATCTGCCAGGAAGCCCACTTTTTATATTCTTCTATCACCCCGCCAAACCATTCCTCCAATTCCGAAAACGCAAATTCCTCCCGGAACCGTTTGATCTCTTCCGTCTCCAGATTGGCATAGGTCATCTGGACACAGATGCGCTCCAGTTCATGACCCAGCGCATAGATGTAAGCATAGCACTTCGCCTGCGCCAGATGTACCGGCACCGGCTCTGTCAGGAATTCCAGGCTGCGGAAAATGCCCTTGATCTCGTCAATGGTCACGCCGTCCTCTTCCTGGATGATACCGTCTGCCCTGCCCTCCACGGTGATGGAAAACTCACCGCAGGGATAAGTGGTAGTCAGAAACACTTCCGCCTGATAGGCCGCCCCCATCTTTCCCTGAATCTTACGGTGGAGCCGGCTGCCCATCTGCATGGCCTCCTTGTCGGCCATGGTTCCTCTTCGGTTATCAATATCCCCAGAGCGAAGAATAAACTCCACCAGATTGCGCACAGAGATACGAATATTCTGTTCCATGAGCCGGCCCCCTTTCCTTAAAAATGTGCCTTTTGGAACACCCACTGCCTTACAGAGGATTGCAGCCAGTATGCTTGTACTCAAAACACGTCTATCTCGTTCCTCTTGCTGCAAACCTATCTGCACGCCGCTCAAATGCGATTAAGCCGTATGCATTTTCGCGGCGGCAAGATTTTGGCAAGAGTTCACTCGCACGACGATCGTTTTACGTACAAGTATACTGTCCGCAATCCAAAGCGTTACGGCGCGGCTTGTGAAGGAATAATGTCTGAGGAAAACGATCGGTTTCTGACTGAGCTTTGCAAGTTAAATCTCATTTTATGAAACAGTCTTATTGTAAACGCAACGGGGAGATTCGTCCATCTTTTTCTTGAAGGGATGGCAGGAGGAGAAATAAATGAGCTTTACCTTTTGTCGCCGATAATATTGGCAGCACTGTCTCTGCAAACTCTATCGGCAACACTCTGGTCAACGAAGGCCTCCTGGATGGAGGGACACGGAAGAACGCGCCAAGCGCCCACACCGTACAAGCCTATGTGAACGCCCTCCTGGAATCCTACATCTTCTATGAGGCGAAGCGATTTGATATTAAGGGAAAGGAGTTTCTGCGAACACTCGGGAAGTACTATATCGCAGATATCGGTTTGCGGAATTACCTGCTCGGATTCCGTGATCGCGACACCGGGCATGTTCTGGAAAATATTGTTTTTTT
>CACYXH010000034.1 GCA_902778245.1 uncultured Lachnospiraceae bacterium
CAGACGCATATTCTCATCAAAATAACTCTTTATGCTGCAAATACGAGCCACGTATCCATCAAATTTGTATCCCTGTATATTAAGATCGCCAATTTTCTTTAAAAGAACATCCCGTTCAAAATAAACCTGTCCCCGAAGATAAGCTGTATTGATCAAGTCAATCAGAAGTTCACGGTCAACTACATGGATGTTCATTCCAAAGTTCACTACTCCCAAGGTTTTAGGATTTATGATAATGTCCGTGACCCGGCCATCCTGTACATCCAGAGTATAATAGAAGCCCTTGGCGTTGGAAGTATCCTGAAGGATACGTTCCGGAAGTTCCTGCTCATTATAAGCAATGGTGACGTCCGCACCGCTGGCTATATGAGCATCGATCATAGCTCTGAAATCAAAATTAGCTGCAATATTTGTGTCCGCCATCACAACATACTTTTCTTTCTGAGATCTCAGAAAATCAAGAATATTTCCCAGCGCATCCACATGCCCCACGTACAGTTTGGATTCTCTCTCTGCATTTGGCGGCAATATATTCAGTCCGCCGTTTTTTCGCACCAGATCCCATTCGCGCCCGGAATCGAGATGATCCATCAGAGAATGGTAATTCTTCTTCACCAGAACAGAATGGACAGCATAAAATCAATCAAACGATAGCGGCTGGCAAAAGGTATCGACGCCATCAAACGCACATTGACTAATTCAGGTACCAGTTCATCGTAACTGTTTGGGAAAATAATGCCAAGTGCACTTTTATTCGATCCTACCATTGTTCTTCACCATCCTTTACATTTTCATTGACCATAGCATTGGGGCCGATCTTTGCTCCATCCCCAACATAAATACCGGAGCCTATGGTAGCTACGCCTTTGGTGTCATCATCAGAATCTCCACCAACAACGGCATTTTCACCAATGACAACATTCTCCGCAATGATGCTGCGTTTTACCACAGCGCCTGCTTTAATCACCGTTCCACCCATCACTACCGCGTCTTCGATGACAGCGCCTTCAGCCACCTGCACACCTGCAAAGAGGATAGAGTGTTTTACGGTTCCATCCACGCGGCAGCCATCGGTGATCATAGAATTCTCCACTACTGCGGTGGAACTGATCTTATGGCCGGTCATACCGCTGTTTCTGCTGAAAATCTTCCAATCATCATCAAACAGGTTAATACCGCTGTGTTCCGGATCAAGCACTTCCATATTAGCTTCCCAGAGGGAGGAAATTGTTCCCACATCTTTCCAGTATCCGCTGAACCGATAAGCATACATCTTGCGTTCGTCCCGCAGAAGATTCGGAATAATATTATTTCCAAAATCATTTTCCGATTCTGGATCATCCTCATCCTCGATCAGGTACTTTCTAAGGATGTCCCAATTGAAGATATAGATACCCATGGAAGCCAGATTTGACTTCGGCTCCTTGGGTTTCTCCTGGAATTCCGTTATTCTTCCATTTTCATCTGCTACCATCAGACCAAAACGAGAAGCCTCCTCCCACGGAACTTCCATAACAGCCACGCTAAACTCCGCACCTTTTTCCTTATGAAACTTCAGAAAATCGCTGTAATCCTGCTTGCAGATCTGATCGCCTGATAGGATAATTACATACTGTGGATTGTAACGCTCAATAAATGAAATGTTCTGATAGATCGCATTTGCCGTTCCCTTGTACCAGTCAGATCCGGATGCCTGCTGATAAGGCGGAAGCACATGAACACCGCCATATAGCCGGTCCAAATCCCAGGGTTGCCCGTTTCCTATGTATTCATTCAGCACCATGGGTTGATACTGCGTCAGAATACCTACCGTATCAATACCAGAATTCACGCAGTTCGATAACGGGAAGTCAATAATGCGATATTTACCGCCAAACGGAACCGCAGGTTTTGCCAGCTTCTGGGTCAATGCATAGAGGCGCGAACCCTGACCGCCGGCAAGAAGCATTGCAATCATTTCTTTTGCCATAACTGTTCCCCCCTGTTTCAAAAATACTTATGTAAAAATTGTACCATAAGATTATGGAAAATGGTAGCACTTTTGTAAATTTTTTCTTGCAAAAAAGAGCGTCCCATGATCATGGGACGCTCATATTGGTTATTTTTGCTAAATAAGCTCGTTTTCACTAAGTTGCTTTCGGTGTTCCCTCAACTAACCTCGTCGTTCACTTCGTTCCGACTTGCTAAGGTTCGGGAACGACCTCGCAAATGTAACACCATGGTCACTCAACTCATTGCCTCGCAATACTCGGCATTCGTCAAGTGTCCAGGTGGGCTTTCTCACTATGTTCAATGCCAGTTGCTTTCGGTCAGAACTTTCCAGCGTCCGCTGCTTCCTGTACGGAAACGGCTACTGCCACAGTCATACCAACCATCGGGTTGTTTCCTGCGCCGATCAGACCCATCATCTCAACGTGAGCCGGTACAGAAGAAGAACCTGCGAACTGTGCATCAGAGTGCATACGACCCAGGGTATCGGTCATACCATAGGAAGCCGGTCCTGCAGCCATGTTATCCGGATGCAGAGTACGACCTGTGCCGCCACCGGATGCTACAGAGAAATACTTCTTTCCTGCCTCGGTGCGCTCTTTCTTGTAAGTACCTGCTACCGGATGCTGGAAACGGGTGGGGTTGGTGGAGTTTCCGGTGATGGAAACGTCAACGTTCTCTTTCCACATGATAGCTACGCCTTCCGGAACGCTGTTCGCACCGTAGCAGTTTACTTTCGCACGAAGTCCCTCAGAATAAGATTTGCGGGAAATCTCTTTTACTTCGTTAGTGTATGGGTTGTACTCTGTCTCAACAAAAGTGAAACCGTTTATTCTTGAAATGATCTGAGCAGCATCCTTTCCAAGACCGTTCAGGATAACGCGCAGCGGTTTCTGACGAACTTTGTTTGCTTTTTCTGCGATACCGATAGCTCCCTCTGCTGCCGCAAACGACTCATGGCCTGCCAGGAAAGCAAAGCACTCGGTCTCCTCTTCCAGAAGCATCTTGCCCAGGTTTCCATGGCCAAGACCTACCTTACGGGTATCTGCAACGGAACCCGGGATACAGAAAGCCTGAAGGCCCTCACCGATGGCCGCAGCAGCATCTGCTGCCTTTCTACAGTTCTTCTTGATGGCGATGGCGGCACCTACTATGTATGCCCAGCAGGCATTCTCAAAACAGATGGGCTGAATGCCCTTGATCTGATCGTAAACATCCAGGCCGGCATCCTTTGTGATCTTTTCTGCCTCTTCCAGAGAAGCAATTCCATAACTATTTAAAACAGCATTGATCTGGTCAATACGTCTTTCATATGATTCAAATAAAGCCATTTCCTGTTACCTCCTCTATTATTCTTTTCTCGGGTCAATAATCTTAACAGCATCAGCCACACGGCCATACTGGCCTTTTGCCTTTTCCCATGCAGTGTTGGGATCGTCGCCCTTCTTGATGAAGTCTGTCATCTTTCCAAGAGAAACGAACTGGTAACCGATGATCTGATCCTCTGCATCCAGAGCAATACCGGTAACATAGCCTTCTGCCATCTCGAGGTAACGGGGGCCTTTCTTTAAAGTGCCATACATAGTACCAACCTGGGAACGGAGTCCTTTACCAAGGTCTTCCAGACCAGCGCCAACTACCAAGCCGTCCTCTGAGAACGCGGACTGGGAACGTCCGTAAACGATCTGCAGGAACAGTTCTCTCATAGCCGTATTAATTGCATCACAGACTAAATCTGTATTCAATGCTTCCAGAACAGTTAAACCCGGAAGGATCTCTGCTGCCATGGCTGCGGAGTGGGTCATACCGGAACATCCGATGGTCTCTAACAGAGCTTCCTGGATCACGCCCTCTTTTACATTCAGACTCAGCTTACATGCACCCTGCTGCGGAGCACACCAACCCACACCATGTGTAAAACCGGAAATGTCTTTAACTTCTCTTGCCTGTACCCATTTTGCTTCCTCGGGAATTGGAGCAGCGCCATGATGAACGCCCTGGGCTACCGGGCACATTTCTTCTACTTCGCGTGAATAAATCATTTTAAAACTCCTTTCAATAAGTTGTTTACGTTTGGAAATATTGTCTCATAAAATGACAAAATAGTCCAGTATTTTTTACCATAAATTTGTGGGATATAACCCCTTATTTTTAAGCTGCTGAATCGCATTAACTACCGTCTGTTTATCTTCCTGATAAGTCACCCCATGCCAGCGGTCTTCCGTCTTCAGCACCTGAACCGTAGCACGTTTTTCCTCCAGCAGTTCATCCACTACAAACGGCAGGAAGAATTCGCATTTCAGCGGATTTGTTTTCAGATTTTCTTCCAGGAAATCCGGGAATTTTTCTTTCAGCATCTGCAGCATGCTGGCAGAAAAGCCCCACATATTCATGGAAACTAGACTGTCCGGAGACACCTGCGTCCAGGTTTCTCCGCCATCCTCTGTGTAAGCCGCGCCGTTTTCTGTCTTTTCGATGTGCGTGCGCTCATGGATGTCTGCAAGATAGCCATTCTCATACACCTGACAGATACCCCTGGCCACATGTCCATTTTCCGTCAGCGTATTTTTCAGTATATAACCCACCATAGCATAGCGGAATTTTTCATCATCCTCATGGCTCATCAGATAATCATAGATTAATTTAAAAGCTTTACTCCCATAATAATCATCCGCATTGATCACTGCAAAGGGTCCGTCCACCACATTTATACAGCTCAGCACCGCATGTCCGGTACCCCACGGTTTTACCCGGCCCTCCGGCACCTGATATTCCGGCGGGATATTCTGAATATCCTGGAATACATATACCACATCCATAAACTTAGACACTCGATCACCGATACATTCCCGGAAAATCTCTTCATTCTCTTTCTTAATAATAAATACCACTTTCTCAAACCCTGCCCGCCGCGCGTCATACAGAGAAAAATCCATAATAATATGTCCCTGCGGGTCGATAGGATCGATCTGCATTCCTGCAGCCATGATCACCAAAACCGGTTTTTTTGACATTTTCTGTTCTTCCTGCCTTTCCTGCGCTCTTCCCGGTGCGCATCACATTATTCAAGGCTGTCGCAAAATCCCGACTAATGGGTTTTGCGGCAGCCCCCTTTATTTTTCCCTAACCAGGGAAACCGTTTACTTCAATAGCTCTGCCCGTCTGCGTCGTCTAAAGATTGCAAGGACAAGCATTGCCATTACGGCTGCTGTCAACAGAAGCAGATGCATCGTGATGGGTGTATCGTCACCTGTCTTTGGCTCTTTGCTTCTCTTATCTACCATAGTTACAGTAACCGTTTCTTTGACGGAAACAGTAAATGTAATGTCTTCTGCATAGGTATATCCACTAGGTGCTTTCTTCTCATGCAGAATGTATTCTGTATCGGCTGTCAATCCCGTGACTTCATAGGCGTCTGATGTCGTAGTCCACTCGTGAACCACAGTTCCTGATTTGTCCAGAATCTGAAGAACCGCTCCGGCAAGGAGGTTGTTGTTCTCATCCACCTTTTCAAATCTGGTGCTTGTAGCCGTATTCTCCACCAGGTAAACTACCGTTCCGTCATTGTTTGTCTGGGATGTTATTTCAGTGGTAATGGTTCCATCTTTCGCCACTTGGAATTTCATATCCCCGATATACTGATATCCGTCCGGCACCTTCGTCTCCCGCAGGATGTAAGTCTCGCCTGCCGTCAGTACCCGTCCGAAATCATGAGTCTCGCCGACTTTCGAAATCCAGCTGTCTACAATCTCATTTCTGCTGTTATATACCGTGAGATATGCGCCCTCAATCTCTTCTGTGCTTCCGGATTTCACCTTGTTCACGATAAAGTGGAGCGGTGTATCCTCCATCTTCACGATGCCATCCTCTGCAGTTACGGCATTTCCGTCCTTATCGAATACACTTACGATGCCGAACTTGTCCATGGAGAATGTAATAGCTTCGGCATAGGCGTATCCGGTAGGCGGAGCGGTCTCCACCAGCGTATACAATGCCTGGGTATACAAGCCTATGATCTTTTTACCTGTGCCGTCACTGGTCCACTGCAGCACGGTTCCGGACTGGTCCTTAGCAAGGGTATCTGCTTTATACATGGTTCCATCCGGTGCGGTAAAGTCTTTTGCGTACCGAATTTCCAGTGCAGCGCCAACGATTTCCAGGTCAACGAGATCGGTCTTGCGAATCTCCACCTGGGTGGGCGTATTCTCCACAATGCCATCTGTGCCGAATCTGCCCTTCTTATTCTCCGCGCCCAGTGTGCAGATGCCTGCTACTTCATCATCCGGCCATTCGTATCCACCGGCCACCTCGGTCTCGATGAGTTCATACGTTCCGTATCTAAGACCACTGACTGTAATCTTTCCAGTCTCATCAACTGCTGCATGAATTACCTCACCGTCGTCCTTCGGTTCATATACGCTGCCATAGGTTATATCGGTCAGTCCATATCCGTCTCCCTTCGTGCGGATGGTGAAAGCAATTACCTTATCTGTCTGACCAGCTGCAGTCTGTTCCCGGATCTCAAAGCTGGTTCCTGTAACCACAGCTCCGCTCAGCTTATCCAGTTTTGTGAAAGATACTTCAGCTGTGTTGCGGGTATTCGTGTAGAATGCGCTGTGTGCCGTCGTCTCCCCTGTGATCGTTCCTTCCGCTTTCAGCGGATCTTCCGGATCCACCTCAGCTCCCACTGCGCGGATCTCTCCGGTAAAGTCTATATCTTCCTTCTCCTCCACACTGTAGATGCTGCCTGCAGGAATTCCTGAAATCACTGCCGTTTCATCTGCTTTCAGCTTCAGGATCTCCGTCACATTTCCATCCTCGTCAAGTACAAGGTCTTTCACCGTTTCCTGACCATCGATATCTGTGATCTTCAGAAGATATTTCTCTCCGGCTGCCACTGACTGATAAAAATCGTGGATCGTTACCGTGTATTCGAATTCCTTATCGAAATCCGCCTCATACCGGCTACTTACAATTTTACGGATAGTCAGATCGCCTCTGACTCTTATATTTCGGAGAATTCCTTTATCGATATCCTGAAGGAAGTTATTCTCCTGGTTAAGGCCAATAAGGAATTCTTCTGTAAAGGCTTCATAATCAGGATCTTCCGTATCCGGCTGAACGTATTCCGGACTACAGATCTCTTTCAGCGTATAGACACCCCAAGGCAAGTTCGTGATGGCAGTCACACCGTTTTCATCACGTTCCACAGTCACCTCATGGTAAATTGTGGGATTGTCCTCGTCGTCCTCCGCATAAATCTCCGCTTCTGCTTCACTTCCGCTGGTGAATTTTACGATCTGCACCGGCTCTGCGAGGTCCGTTCTGGTCAGAATGAATGTCGCGCCATCCAGAGGAAGTTCTGTCACGGAATCAATCTTTGTGAATTTCACGGACCCGTATTTCTCACGGTTGCCAACTGATACACTTTCACAGATTGCCGGTATCTCACCATCTTCATCCGGAGCTTCCTCTGTCAATTCAAACAGAATCGCCTCTTCTGTCTTATCAAAACCTTCCGGTGCCTCAATCTCAATCAGGCCGTACGCGCCAATCTCCATATGATCCAGTATACATTCTCCCAGCGTCGTTGTGATGCGGTATGCATCGGTTAATTCGCTGTCGAAGTCGGTCTCCTCCAGTTCCTCGAGTGTATAACCTTCCTCAGACCATGTCACTGCGTCATAGGATTTTTGGCCATCGTAAGAAGTCATATAATACCACTTGCTTCCGATACGGCGAAGCAGAACAAATACCGCTTCAGAAGATGTAATAACCTCATCTTTATGGCCATTTTCACTGGCATTCTTCTTCTTAATCGATATAGATCCTGTCTTGTAGACATTCCGGTAGGATGCGGTGTACTGCTTATCTTCGGCAATGGAGGTTCTGTAAATACGATCTCTGGATACCGTATCACTGCCGTTGATAAATGTATCATATTCAGATAATGGAATCTCTGTAACAACGTCATCAATCAGCGCGGTAACGGAGGTCTCTGTCACTGTTACCGTCTTACCTGTATCAATGCTCTCAATCACCGCTGTCCAGCCTGCCTGCAGCACCACATTGCCTGGGTGATCATCATTTTCGCTGTCAATGTACGTATCCGGTTTCGCGGTTACCGTTTTGCCGTCTTCATCCGTCTTCGTGTAAGTTACAGTATATTGCTGCGTCTTATCCGTATCCAGGATATTAAGACCTACCTGGAATGCAAATTCCGCATCAGGGTATCCCCCTTCCGCACTCTTGGAAATCTGCAGAGAACCTGTCTTATGCTGGTTCTGGATGTAGACTGCAGATCCGACGGAGCTGTTGCCTTCTGCCGGTTCTTCGGACGGTTCCGATGCCTCTTCGCTGTCTGTCGTTGAAACAGAGTAGAGCGGAGCCTCATACCATGTGGACGGATCCTCGTCATCCGAGGTCAGAATTTCTGTCACCTTGTACTCCGTATTGTACGGCAGGTCTATATGGATCGTTTCACCGTCCCGGAATGTAATCTTTCCGTCTTCTGTGCTGCCGGAAATGCCATCCGGGGCATCCGCCGTGTACAGGATATAATCTCCACTGTACAAAGCCAGTTCCGTTTCGCCTGCGTACTGTACTTCCACCTGCACCTGGAATGTATCGTTACTGCTTCCTCCCGACTGCTGTTTACTGATATTCAGACCATGCAGCCTGGTGTTCGTGTAAGTTACATATGATCCGGCCTGAGTCTCCTCACTGCTGCGCATGATGGTACCGGTCATTGTTGTTCCTGTACCCGCGTTTCCGCCCGCAACGCTCCAGGCAGTGCTGTATTCCTTATTCTCTGTCTCAGTTACCGTGTACTTCGTGCCAATGGGCAGGTTCTTTACGGCTACATACTGACTATGTTTCAGTTTAATGTAAGAATTCAGACTGCCGCTTTCCGTCAACGTATCCCCATCCGCACCCTTGGTATAAATATTATAATCGTACGTACCGGTCAGTGCGTTTCCGTCTTTGTCCGTAAGCTCAATGACAAATGTGAATTCTGTATCCTGATCTTCGCCGCTGCCGATCACCGCTTTTTCCAGCTTCAGATCTGCCGTCTGCAATGTGTTCGTGATCGTGTTCGTGGAGCCATCTGCTGCAACCACAGGGCCACTTACTTCATACAGACTTCCTCCTCTGCCGTCAAATTCGGTAATCTGCTCGTAATCTGCTGCTGTCAGTGTGCTTGGATCTTCCTCCGCCTTATCTGCTTTCAGGGCCACTTCAACCGCGCGATATGTGTATTCCAGGATATGGGAATCTGTCTTCTCTGTGTTACGCAGACCATCCCAGGTGTATGCCCAGTCATTATCTTCAGACAGTGCCTGAATTTCCACATTTTCCCATGTACCCTCCGTGCCGTCAGTAATTATCTTCTTCTGCAGTGCCACCAGCACACTTGCGGGTCTGGTCAGTTCCTTGACAGCGTCGTCGCCGCTCCATACTTTCCGGGCTGTAATACTGATCGTACTATAGTTGTCAAACACCGGTATCCCGTCTATTTCTGATCCTACGGTTATTGTACCATCTTCATTCTGTGTTCCAGTATATACCTTCTTTGTCAGCGTCAGGGAACCATTGTGGTCGATATCCTTGACATTAACCCGGATGCAGTAGATTGTCGGATCTGACTCATATGCCTTGCCCGCATCGCCGGTCAGAGACTTTTCAGTCAGGATGTACCAGTAGTCCGTTCCATTTTCGGTATTATAGATGCCGCTGTCATCGGACTTGGTAATTGTTGAAAATGTCACAGTACCCGTGATCCCGCCGTTTTCCGTATCCGGCACAACGATCTTCGCGTCCGGCACGGCATCTTCTTCCTTGACGGTCAGTATCGCACCATCTTCGCCTGCAGCAGCCTCAACCAGTTCAAAAGTAAAGGTATCCTGCGGCACAATCGTTCTTTCATCATTCAGACGTTTTCCTGCCTGCAGCGTCAGACTGCCCGATGCAAAGTAAGTATTGGTGGCCGTTACCGTAACCGTGGGAGTATCTTCCGTCAATTCACCGGCCTTGTTTGTATACTCCACCGTATATCCCGATATATTATCCTCATACAGCTCATAGCGGGTTCCGATGGGCAGGTTCTGGATCTCCAGTATCTGTCCATTCTTCAGTTTGAAATCATAGTTAGCCGCATACGTAATGCTACCTATCTTCACTGTGGACTCTTCCGTGCCATTCACAGTGTATATACGGTACCCATAGGTTTCCGCATACGGTTTCGGCGCAGATCTGAATACCAGTCGGAAACTGAATTCCTGATCCGGATCCACCTCATTATTTACCACTTTCTGTACTCTGACGTTACCACCGAGGCTATTCTGGATCACTGATACCGGAATTTCCGCATCGTAGTCTACATCATCGTAGGAAACTACATAATTACTGTTTCCATTCTTCGTCGATATGGTAGAACCACTGCTAAGGATCTGGAAATCGGTGATCTCATCGCCTGTTTTCGTTACCGCGACTTCCACTGCTTTATAATAGTAGATAGCTGTGGCGTCTCCGAATACGTTCTTCTCCAGATTCGTCCATGTCTTTTTCCACCCATTGCCGGCAGTAAGCTGAGCAATGTCATCCAGATAATTGGGTGAACCATCCCCATTGACAGAATTATTAACATTTACCAGATTCCAGTTATTTAGATCTGTGGAGCGCATAAGCATAATATATACGCTGTCCGGACGCAGAGCTTCTGTGTCATCATTCCACTTCTTCTCCGCCATGAAACTTGTTGTGGTATAGTTTGTAAACTGAATCTCTGATCCAGAGTACCGGTGCTCCTCATCCGTGCCGCCACAGTACAATGTCTGCACCGCAGTCAGCTCACCGGCCTTGTCATCTGTCACCTCAACTTTTACGAAATATTCTGTCTTATCGCAGATATAACCATCCACATCGTTCTCCACTATGCGGTACCAGTACGTGCCCTCTGTGGTATAATCAATCTTATTGAATGCGACTGCGCCACCGGCTGCCGCTTTCGCCTGCTGATTCTGTCCTCCTTCTTTCTCTGTAAATACATTTCGATCTACACTTCCCTCTGTGAGAGTAAACTCGAATGTGTCCGCCGTTACTTTATCTCCCTGGTCATCCAGAAGTTTCTGAGCCTTAATCTGTGTAGAGCCTACTGCTAAATAACTGTTGCCGAAACCGAAAGTATAGTCTCCATCCACCAGTTCCAGTTTCTCGCCATCTTTCTTCACTTCCGTGATGACCGGACCCAAGTTTCCTTCTCCGTCATCTGTTACGGTCACTTCCACGGTGTACACACTGCTATCGTAGGTATAACCCTGATATGTGTAAGTGCCGTCCGTATTTTGGGTCGCGTCCGCCGGACGAACCTCTTCGATGGTGTAAGTAAATTTACCGTCTGACGGAAGATCCGAGAGCGTGTACTCTATGGGAGCAAAGCTAAAGTTCGTAGTTCCATCACTGTTAACTGTTGCGCTGCCCGTGGTTTTTACCTTCGTTCCTTCCTTTACCTGGAAGTTGAAGGTTCTGGAACTGTCCGCAGGCATGTTGGAGATGGTTTTTGCTCCTTTCAGTGTCAGGCTTCCCTTTGCATAGTAATTTTTATAAGTTACTGTGCTCCCTGATCCTTTTATGGTTCCGCTTCCGGCGTCGCTCACTGTTGCGGCATATCCGTCAGCGCTTGCATCTTCCTCTGTTACCTTATACTTCACACCCACCGGAAGATCTTTGAACGTAATCTCCTCTCCGTGCTTCAGTGTAAATGCGTACTCACCGGAAGATAACACCGCAGTTCCTGACGTTGTACTGCCATCACTGCCCTTTTTCTCCCAGAGGTAGGAACCTGTCAGTGTATTATCTTCTTCCAGCCAGAATTTCACTGTGAAATTGAATGCACGATCCATATCTCCGCCGCGGCCTGTGACAGTCTTTTTCACCGTGATATTTCCGTTCTGAATTGTATTGGTGATCGTTGTGCTGCCGGTATTATTCATTTCATCGGCCGCTGTGTCTGTATAACCCGCCACATAGCTGCTGCCGTACTTGCCGGCGATGGTACCGCCTGCTTCAATCACCTTATTACTTGCTGTCTCAACTGCACGATATTCATATTTGTTTTGACTAGCATCATACTTTTCAAGCGCAGTCCATGCATTATGCCATTCGTTATCATCATTCAGAACTACGGGATCACCCACATTCTGCCATTCGCCGCTGCCTGTCTTTCTCTGCAGCTGAACCGTCACAGAATCCAGTGTCGTACCGGTACCGTTATCTTCCCACTCTTTATAAACTTCGTATCCGGTGGTAGACAGGTTGACAAATGTGATACCGCTGGCGCTTTCTGCGCTTGCAACAGGATCATCCGGGGAGCCTTTATGAACTTCCAGTACACTTCTGGTAAGATGTCCCTGATAATCGTCTGACATCGTGATCTTTACAAAGTACTTCGTAGTATCGTAGGAGTAAGTTCCATCATTTGCATTTTCAGCATCTGCCGGAATATTCTCTGTCACAAGATACCAGTACGTACCCGGCGCTCTGAAATTGAACTTGTTATATACAGTTCCACCGACAATCTGGCTATCATAATCTCTGCTTGGAATGAAGCTTGCCGATCCTTGCGCGTTGATATCCGCCACGGCTCCGGCATCATCCGATGCATAATCATCAATGTCATCCTTATAGGGCTTACCGCTGTCATCCAGTTTCAGCTGACGGATACTTACCGAGAAAGTATCCTCCGGAATGCCATTCTTTTTACCATCGAGCATCTTACTCAGAGTGAGACTGGTTGCGCCCTCCGGTTTATAGACGTTGGTAAAGGCGATCTCATCCACCACTCCACTACCGGCCTTGGTAATGACAGGCGTCACGTCAAGAGTGCCATTTCCATTATCGCTGGGTTCCACCTTAATTGTGTAGCTTTCCTGATTTACGGAATAACCCGCAGGAAGATTCGTTCCTGTCACAATTTCGCGTACCGTGTAGGTGTACGTATTTCCAACGCTGGTAATATCATACTGCAGTGCTTCAAAGGGCACGGTCGCGCTGCCTGTATTATCGGCGCTGCCCACAGCAAACAATTCTTCTCCGGAAACCGTGATCTGCTGTATCGCATCAAGACCCTGGTACAGAACGAATGTAAAGATCAGATCCTTACGCAAATCTTCCTTGTACGGATTGCCCTCGCTGTCCACAACCTTCTTTGTTACAGAGAGCGGGAGTTCACCGGTAGCTTTATATTCATTGACAAAGCCAAACGTATAAGTGTCTCTTGTGCCCGCTGTTACCAGAGATTCTGTTGTCTCTCCTGTTGCCTTCGTAACTTCCGTAACCGTTGCAAGCAAGGTACCATTGTGTTCTTCACTGTCAGCCACAGTGACTTTCACACGGTATTGCGCAGTGTCATACGTAATATGATTCGTATCTGCCGGTATCTGCTCCTTTACGATATAATAATAGGTTCCCGCTGTGTCATACTTAATTTCCGCAAAGTCTGCTGTTCCTTCGCCGCTGATCTGTGCCGTGCTGAGCGGCTTCGCATCACTGGCTACAGTCCAGGTTTCATCTGCAGCATATACCTCAAAGGTGTACTGTTTCGCCGGATCTGATTCATAATTCTTCTCCGTTTTCTGCGCTTTCAGCGTCAGGCTTCCCTTGGGAACATAGGGGTTTTCGATTCCGGTACCGCCGACGGACACCGTATCCTGGTCAATTGTGATCTCCCACAATGTCGTATCTCCCAATGCATAGCCCTGAGGAGGAGCCGTCTCCTCCAATGCATAATCACCATACGGAAGGTTCTCCAGCTGAACTTTCTTTACCTCATCAGAAAACGCCGTCTTAAATTTCAGAACCGGCTTCCCTGCCTCGGCGGCGATCGTCACATTGGCGATACCCATGGCCGCTAATTCAGCCGCAGTCTTTCCGGACATGGTAACCAGCCAATTTTCCCACACGCTGCTCACAGTTGTACTATTGCAGGACAACTTAAATTCTGCGCCTGATACAACCCGTACTGTGCCTTTTTCAATCTTACTGAATTCCAGCTTGCCATTCTGAAGATAATTTGTCACAAGCATGTGATCCGTATCTTCGGTATTGAATGCTGTAGGATCCTGTACCCCATTCTTGTCCTTATACTCTTCCTTCGCCGTCGGTATGGACAAAATCCATGCCATATTTATGGAAGAAGCGCTGACATTAGTTCCGGATCCCGCCGCGTTTTGGGTGTCATACCCAGATACAGCCGCGCTCTCCACAATGATATATTCCTGGAAATACAGGAGGTTTTCCACTGTCAGAAGACCATCCTCATCCGTTGTGCCTGTAGCGATCGGCTCCACACCTGCAAGTTTAGCTGCGGTAACATCTTTTGCCGCGCCCGCCGCATAGGGCCCGTATACCTTAAACTGCGCTCCCTTTACCGGATGATTCAGAGCATCTTTTTTACTGATCTCCAGATCACGGTAAAGTACAAGGCCAATATCCTTGGAAAGATCATACTGGTTATCTGTGGAATACAAGAAGAACTTTTCGGAGGCTGCCGCAAGGCTGCCCGCAGTTATTCCGGTATCTCCCGTAAAGTTACTGTCCCTCAGAATATTTTCCAGGTAGGTATTCATATTGGCTCCGTACAACTCAAGAGGGCTGTAGGAGGCCACAGAATTCACTGTGCTGCCATTATTATAACGTGGTTCAGTCAAACGATACTTAATTCCAACATTTCCGCCAACTGCCGCATTCATCCGGTATGTTACCGCCTGATTATTTCCGGTCAGACGATTCCATACAACACCATCCTCATCGTAGTTTTCACTGTAAGACGCATTCGCCAGCGACGCAGAAGTAAGACCTTCAAACAGATATCTGTTGGACGTCTGCTTCGTTGTATTCCCCTCCTGAGCCCCCTTGTAAGTGGTCAGGCTCATGGAACCCGTAGCCAGCAATGCCTGTACCGCCTCATAACCGCTGAACTTGCTTGTTCTTGCGTTAAACGTTCCTGCGTCTGTCGGTGAAGCATCTGTTACATCTTCCTCATCCTGAAGCCCGTCACCATCGGCATCAATCCAGAACATACCGCCAACTTTCACAGGCGGAGTTTCAAGGAGAACAGCCACCTCATTACTGGTCATGACGTCCTTCAGAGGCGTTGCCTTATCATATGCCTCGGAACCGGGGAGAACCGATTTATAATAGACAGAATAACTGTTTCTCGCAGCATCGTGTGCGGCCACGATAACCTCATCTTCGCTCATTTTGGGAACTGTGGTATGGTAAGTCACGATCAGGCGGTTACCGCTGGGTACCTTGAAGCTTCCCGTAAACTCCAGTACAAACGCTGTAATCGCAGACTTATCCTCCGGAACTGTACTGGTCCATCCGTCGCCCTGATAGCACGCTGTCTTCAGTCCGGTTCTCCAATCTTCAACAGTGACAGAATCCACCTCACCCGTATAGTACCACACGGTATAGCTGCTGCTGTCTACTGTCTGAACGGTCTCTCTTCCTTCCTCATCTCTGCCAATAATGGAAACGCCGGTAATTCCGTCAAAGTCAAGGCTCCATTTGCTGTTACGTACTCCATGCAAGTCAGGATTATCACCTTTCTTGGGAATGATATCCAGAAGTACCGGATTGAGCAAATCCTTCGTTGTATCCGCGTTATCCAGAGTCAGCTGGAAATCTGCCGTTCCGTCATCCCCGGCATCATCGGTCCGGTTGGCCGTGGCTCTCGCCGCATCCGCGCCGTACTTCCATTCGTCTCCGTCCTGATCCCCCGTTGCCTTCTTCAGCAACGTAACAGCAGAACTGGAAACATAGTTTACCTCCGCGTCCGCTCTCAGATATCCGTAGCCTTCAAAACCATTCTGACTCAAAATATCTTTCAACACGCTGTCTTCGGTATAATTCTCAGACAGATCTCCCGCCCATGCCACAACATTCGACGTTGCTCCTGTCTCACCCTCAAACACAGATCCCACCGGGTTCGCATTGTAGATAACTCCCTGCTGGGTGCTGGTTACATAAGCAGTGTTCTTCAACTCTGTTGTGCTGGAAATGTAATCAATAATACTATTGCCTACTGTGCCTTCCAGAGTAAGCTCCACAGATTGAGTCGGCTTCAATGTACCTTTCAGATAAATGACCAGTACATTGTATCCTTCCGAATTGCCAAGAAGCTGCACCCTGTCAATCGCAAGGCCATCATAGGTTTCCATCAGCGCTACTTTCGCCGCGAATTCCGACGCGGTAGCTGTCTCCACATCCACTCCCCGGGGAAGCAGATCGATGAGAACCGGATCAGCCATGCCAAGGACATTGGAGATGTTCTCCAGTTTCAGTGTATATTTCAGCACATCGCCGGAAATAACCTGCTTACTTAAATTTCTTCCCGGATCTGACACATTTTCCACAGACTTATTGATCTTAAGGATCGGTGCTTTGGCATTGGGAACTTCACACAAAGCTGTTGCCGAAGCTGTTTTGGTTGCGTCGCTGCTTGTTCCGACAGCTTTCCAGTCAGTATAGTGGTAGGATACCTCCGCTTCATTTTTAATCTCTGCCACTGCGTGATAATCCGTACTTCCCACAGCCTGCTGCTGAATTGTCAGATCAAGACCAATCGTTTTCTTTGATGCACTCACCCGAAAAGCTGCGCCCAGATCATATCCAGCGGCCGTTTTCAGAGCCTCATCGTACCACTGTATCGTAAAACCGATTGCTTTTTTGCCAGTCAGCTGCGGAGTTACCGTCCAATAATCTCCGCTCACAAGACTTAAAAGTGTACTCTGTCCATCATCGGTGGTTCCGTCACTGTACGTGAATGTCACCTTAGCCCGGATCTGAGGAACAAAGCTTTCTTTATCCCCATTTGTAAACACCAGATTCTGATACTCATATACAGCATCCGTAGGAATACTCAGGGATGTCACGTTATATTTATCCTGCAGATATTGTTCCACAATGGAAGTATCCACTTTCGATTTAACATCACCGGTAATATGGTCATAGGTCTTGGTTACGGTCAGCCCTTTGTCCGTCAGAATCAGTTCGTTCACCGGACCGGAGGCTGTGACAGCCACATTCAGATCATATTTAAGCTGTGCCGGATTTTCCAGAAGACTGGACTCCAGCTTGGAGGTTCCTGCCTTTGTAACTTTTACGCTGTAACTCTGTTTTACGTTTACAAACGGTGTATCTACCGTAACCGCCTTTCCGGTCACCGGAACTTCCACCTTAATTATCTGGTACCATATCTCACGTGCGTCTTCCTTATCAAGAACATAACCAGTTCCTGCCTGAGTCTCCTTTATAAGGTAGGTTCCTACCGGAAGAGGCAGAACCGCGGTAGAACAGGTCTTTCCATTGACTTTCGTGCTGCCGCTGGTGGTGCCGGTCCTTATCGGCTCACCCGAAGACAGCTCCGCCACCTGCTCTTCTGTCAGCTTTGCGCCTGCCGCATAGGTATCCGCAATGGGGTATGCAGCCAAAACCGTTCCCGGCACTGCAGACGCGTTATCTGCAGACGTTTTATAAAGCGTGACATTCAGGAACGGCTCATTATAAGCAGCCATGGTATAGTCCGCTCCAATATCAGTGGTGGCAATGGGAAGTTTATATCCTGTCAAAGTCTTCCCTTCATACTGGATTTCTTCCGTATCATCCAGCTGTATATTGCCATGCCACAGCGTTTCCATACCGACATATCTGGTAGTGTCATAATCCGTCTCCGCGAGCAGATACCGGTAAGATGACGGGTCAATTACCACAGTGTCAAACACCAGCACACCGGTACTGTTAGCACCGGAGCCCGTAGTACTCTCCTCCAGTTTTTCCCAGGCCCCCCATTTTTCTGTTTCTTTATCGTACTCGCTGCGGAACAGAGTAAAGGTTACGCCATCCAGCTTATTTGCCGTTTTTTTCCTGCTATAAACATTGTCATATTTCGTCAGGATAACATTGACACCGTTCTGATCTTCCATGATCAGAGTGGAATCCGAACCAAAATTCAGACTGTCACCGGATTTCAATTCAACCACGATGGGATCCGGATTAAGCATATAGTGTTCCGGAGCAGTATCCTCCCAAATGCTGTAGGTACTCTTTGTGAGGGTCTTCATCGGAACAATGATAGTATAGGAGCCGTCACCCATATCTTCACAGGTGGCACCTTCCACCACATTGTCCTCTTTATCCCTCACAATAAAGTTTGCACCTGTCAGGGTCGTGCCATTGTTTCCCGTCTTCTGGATGACAACTTTCGCGTATGCATAGCTGTTGACAAATCTGATGCTCGCAGTTCTGTTTCTTTCAAAACCTGTCAGCGGGATATAACCATCCTCGTTTGCGCTCTGATTTGTCGTCGTTCCCGCATAGGAAAATGTAACGGAAGACAACCACCAGTCTTTGGATATATCTACATATGCACTGCCTGATTTTGCCTCTACTTTATTCTCACGGATATAGTACTTACCGTCCAGCGTATACGTATTAGTACCTTTCTTTGACGTATAGGTTCCGTCCGGATTTAACTTCTCTCCCATCTGCACCAGTTGGTTGTACCACCAGCTGGAATTGTACAGTTCATTCCCGCTTACGTAAGGTGTTGTAAATGCCACGCTGGACGAAGAAGCCACGCCCGCCTCTGCCGCGGGAATATATTTTCCTGTCTTAACATCTTTGACATACAAACCGAAGGTTACTTTGTAGCTGCGGGCCGAATCCGCCAACTCACTGAAAAAGTCACTCAGATCAAAGCGCTTCTGTACCGTCAGCGTTGTCTTTCTCCAGTCAGCCACCTTTACACTGTCTGTCGTATATGCATGACCGTCCGTCATATCGCCGCGCACGTAAGTCACCACCGGATCCGCTAACTCGTAATAGCTCGGAGCCTTGGTTTCAACCACCGCGTACCATCCGGGCTCCAGATCCGGAACACGGATCTTACCGCCGATAGTCTCATAGGAACCTGAAAGTTTCGACCATTCGCTTCTAGTTGTGCTATTAAATACCGGCTTGTTTTCTTCACTGACATCCGCCACATATGTGTCATCCGTCAAAAATGCGTCAAACGGCTTATAGTAAAGCTCAAAAGTCGCTTTGTACATGGAACCTGAAAGAACCGAATTCGTATTAACAGCATCCACCTTGGTGATGGTCAGCTCGCCCTTTCTCGGATTATGAATCGTCAGTTCGGTATCCGTATAACCCGTGCCTGCAGCAATCGTATCAGCCTTGCCGGCTTCACAGATCGCGCCGTTGGCGTCATCATCCATTTCCCGAACAATGCTGTCAATATATATTTCTCCCGCGTCGTTTGATTTTACCTCATATTTCAATGTAATATCAAACGGCTTAAAATACGTACCTGTCAGCTTATGACCTGCCTCCACTGACTCACTCACCGTATAGGTTCCCACCGGAAGCGTCACAAACTCTGCCTTTCCTCCGGAAATGACAGCCTCATATTTCCGGGAGACATCTTTCTTGTCTGTCAGAGTGATTCTGATGCCGTCCCTGGCTCCATTCCAGTCGCTCAGCGTTCCTTTCCAGACATTCAGCGTCATTCGAAGCGGATCGTACACCGATACCGCATTACCGGCCTCCAGATTGCGGACAAAGAAGTATCTCGCAGCAATATTGCCGTCCACCGTACTGCCGTCATACAATATTTCATAACCATCCTTTGTGCTGGTCTCAATCAGACGATACCAGCCGATGGGCAGCAGTTGTGTTACATATCCGTTGCTGTTTGTCCTAAGTTCCAGGGCCTGATCCATAGAATCTACATAGGATCCGATCTTATTCTCAGAATCGTATGTATAATATTTCCATGTCTCCTGCTGCTTATTATATCTCTGCAGACGAAATACCGTATCTGAAAGCGCTATTCTTTGACTACCGCCGGCCACTTCATTAAAATACTGGTCCAGTTCATCGTCCGTCTTTCCAATATTTTCACCGTTTAATTCATATCCGTACTTCGTAATGGTCACCGAATATTCTGGATCTGGGAGGTTATCAATACGCACCTTCTCCGAATTATCCAGGCTATCATCATGAGGAAGCGAACCGTTCGTATCTTCCTTATAATAATTACCGTCCAGCCAAAAGTACTTCGTATTGGCGCTGCCGTTGGGACCGGTTGCGGTGAACTGCAGATACACTGTATAAGTCGTCTCATTCAGCAGGAAGTTTGCCGGCTGTTTACTTTCGTGGAATAAGATATGGGCATAGAACGCTTCATACCCTTTTGCCCCAATCCTTCCCGTACTCGCCAGAACATTCTCCATCTCGGCAACGCTCCAGCTGCTGGGATAAGTAGCCTTATAATCCGCCAGAAATTCCTTTGCCACCGCGCCATCATTTGATGCCAGGTCAACCAGCTGATCCAGAGTTTCTGCATTGATCCCCTTGTACGCATAAAGCATACCGGAATAGCTTGCCCATATCTCAGATGATACGCCGTCCAGCATCTCCGGTGTGATATCCTTAACAGAAGCGGCCGTATAACCGGCTCTATTAACAATGGAAACCAGATAATCGTTAAAAACGGTTGTGTAGTAAACGGCGCCAGGGCTCAGATATCCCAGACTCTTGTTGGAGCTCATGGATGTCGTCGACTGTCCTCCAAATAGATTCAGTCTGACAGAATCATCGCTGTTCGCCACCCAGTAAGTAAATTCAGCACCGCCTAGGGGGGAGACTTCTTCTGTTACTTCCCCATACTCATCATAACTCCCCTGCCATTTGTTCATGCAAAGATAGGTACGGAAATATTCATGAGGAGAACCTGGTCTGTGAGTATTCGGCACTTCAAACCTCTGCTCTTCATTTTTGGTATACGCAGCCACCTGGGAGGCATCCTCACTGGTAAGGGTTCCCGGCAGAAGATCACTGGCATACAGAAGTGCCCTGAAGTAACTCATTCCATCCGGATATCCATGGGCCGCAGCCGGTGAATCCTCTACCAGCCAGTACGCAAACATCTCTCCGTAAGTTACCGCGTTAAAGTCTACCATACCAAGTCCGCTGGAACCACTCTCATAGGTATCTACACGGACCAGCTTCGTGGTATCATACGGAATCGTTACGGTCTGACCCGCAGCCAGAGCCTCAATTTGTTCTTCTGTCAGTCTCTGACGGTAAAGGGTAAAGGTGGAACCGTTTACAAGAGCTGCCTCTTCCCCTGATTCCAGGACATAATACGCGCTCTTATCATGCTCCTGGTACAAGATACAGTACTTTGTCACATGTATCTGAGTATACAGCAAATGGTTATTCAGATTCCCTTCGTTTTCCGAGTTAAAGGTATAGGAAATCTCACCGTTGTTTTTATAAATATCATGGCTGTAACCTTTCAGTTCTTCATCTGTCAGCACTTCTTTTTCTGTTCCCATATAGACCAGAGTGCCGTCCTCGGAAGCATACAGCGGATAATTTTTATCCTCTGTATACAGGTTCGCTTCTGTAGCGCCGGATTCCGCCAACACAAAAGCATACTCTTCCCGCCGGCTGAGCCCGGTGAATGTAGCCATGCCGGTTTCATTAGACACTGCTTTAGCTACATACTGCCAGGTAACAGTTCCGTCCTCCCCCGTGACCTTGCGGTAAGCAGCTACCGTGGCGCCGGTGAGGCTCTTCAGATAAGATTTCTGTTCTTCTCCGCCTCCCTCTATTTCTCCATCTTTTTCTTCACAGTTTTCCCATGTCACCTGTACATTTACCGTTACCTGTGGCTCGTTGTAAATGATCAGGTCCTCTGCATCCTCCGGATCCGCGGCATAAGTTTTGGAAACTTTCTGGCAGGGAACCAGCTGTACTTCTAATCCTTCTTCATTCAGGAAGTATCCCTCCGGCGCCTCAATCTCTTTCACGCAATAGGTGATTCTTTCCTCATTTTCGTCATATACTGGCAGATAACCAAAGGCTGTTTCATCCAGGGTTCCTGTGGAATCTGTCGTTAGGGTTTTCAGCTCGCTCAGGGATCCGTCCGCTTCCTTCCGGTACAATCTGATTTTTGCGTCAGCAAGGGGCGTTGACGTGCCGTTAATGTATTTTCTTAGAATCAGGGATCCAAGATTTTTATAGTTGTTGAGTTCCCCCAGCTCATAGAGGGAGTTTTCTGCCTTGAGAAGTCCTGTGCGGAAGCCGAACAGGTGAACCTCCGTCCCATCTTCACTTTTTGCGGTAAAATATCCTGCCTCCCTGTCTGTCCCCTCCGCATAGGCGGATCCTGTTCCGTAAAGCTCCGGAGGAACAATGCCGTCACGAGGAAGTTCCACAAACGAATAATATTTGCTCGGCTCCAGAGCAACCGTCGAATTTCCCTTGTATCCGGTTTTATAAACCTCATATACTCCATCCGCGGTATCCGATACATAAATGGTAAATTCAGCATTATTGTCCGGGGCGGAACCGCCATATTCATTGACCAGATTTTTCTCCAGTTTAACCTGACGGTACGGTTCATCATACAGCGGATAAGATCCAGCGCCCTGTTTTATCTGATCAATACTGTTTGCTTTTGTATTTGTAAGGTCAATAGTAATATAATCAATAGCATTACCCTTGTTATTCTTCAGTCCGGAAGTATTTGCGGGCTTCTCCGTCTCATACAAATGATATACATATCCCGTCCTGAGGATCAAAGTAGCGCCTAAACTTCCAATTCCACTGTTATTATATCCGCCATAAACGCTCTCAGTGCCATTGGATACCTGTTTCACTGTAAACTTAGCGCCAGCTAAATATTCGCTTGTTGCCTTGTCACCATAGACGGCATACTTTTGAATGCTGACACGGCGATACGGAAGAACGTTGTTCAGTGTCGTCGGCATATTTTCTGAATCGTACACAGCCGCATACGCAGCTTTTGTGCTGACATAGCATTCTACCTGTTCACCCTCTGCCTCTACCATGGCAGTCTGGCCATTAGTTCCGTCCAGCACATAGGATACATCGCCTGTGGATACCGGCTCCGCCCAGTAATACGGAAGCGGATTTCCCACGCTGTCCAGCAGATCCAGCTCATCCAGTGTCAGTCTGCTGCGTTTACTGGTTGTATCGTTTTCACCAGCTACATCCCTCAATTCTGTTGTACCCGATTTGACAGCCACATATTTTCCATCGACAAGTTTGCAGATGTATCCTGTCACGTTCGGATAATTAGCCGCTTCACCTGCTGCGCGGGCAACGACATCATTACCGCTTGCGAGGTAGTACCATTTCTCCATGGTAACAGCGCCAGTGGTCATGTTGGTAAGAGATGAAATAGCTTCTCCATCTGTCAGAGTAAAGGACGGGGTGGCAATCTTACCGTCGCCCAAATCAATATAATCCGTTCCATAACCGCTAAAATCTCTGGGAAGAGTCTCCACGATCCGGTAGGAATAAGGTTTCGTCACATCATCATCTTTATAAACCGGCAAATTTTCCAACAGCGCATAAGACATATCGGATACTACGGTGGTGCCTTCTTCACTTTCGGAACCCTCTACGCTTTCACCGCTCTGCACACGCTTCAAACCGAAGGGTTCCCCAACTGCTCTCCATTCATCCGAATCATTTTCCCTTCTCTGAAGCTGGAAGCTAGATGTAAAAATGGAAAGATCTTCCTGGGATACCGCTACCCTTGTTGTGGTTACCTCCCCATTCTCATCCGTGAGCAGAGAAAGAAGATATTTCTGAAAGAAAACGCTCTCCCGGTTTCTCCGGTTCTTCAGGGTACCCGTCGATTTTTCTTCCGAATCTTTCAGCTGAGTTGTCCTCTGATTTGCTGTTACCTCAACACGGTAGACATTCCGGTCGATCAGATAGCCATCCGGCACATCCAGCTCCTTGATATACCAGATACCCGGTACGAGTTTATCGAAAGAGACCTTACCATCAGCGCCGGAAACTTCTTTCAAGGGCGCGTCTTCCGTACCGGCTGCATTCTCTGCCGCTTCCTCTGTTTCAAATAAGCCGAAAGTAACGCCTTCCAATGCCGATGCATTAGTACTGGTCTTGAAATCAACGCTCTGTTTGGCAAAAGAGATACCACCCAATGTATCGGTATTTGTTGCAGTGATGGTTCCATCTGTTTTTTCCGCTACCGTAAACTTATATACCCCTTCTCCCTGGCCGCTCAGCGTAAAACCGGTTGCTGTCATTTTACCGATATTTGTATATGCGATCTGATTTTTTGTTTCCTGTACGGTATAGGTACCGTCCATCAGATAAAGCTTACCGGTGTATTCTTTCCCGCTTTCTGTCACGAAAGTCCCGTCCGCAGATACCACATCCACTTTCATCGCTCCCCGGGAGAAAGTGATGACATTGCTGATCCTGCTGTACACTGCATCCTGATCCTGCGTTGCCGGCGTTGTCAGAATATATACCTGCGCATCATTCCCTGATGAGTCCAAAATTGTGAAAGCCGCATCGCCCGTAAAGCGTTCTTCCAGCTTCGCTGTTTCTGTCACATAGTTTCCGCCTCCAAAAATAGAGTCAATCTTTTTCTGGAGGGAAATGCTGGCTGGTTCTGACACATCCCTGTAGTTCTGAACTACCGAGGAAGTATTTTCTCCGGTTACCGGCGTTGTGTCTTCCGCATAGTCCAGCGTATACGCAAGGGTAAGATCATTTTTCAGTTCAAAGTCTTTAATGTCAAAAAACTCACTGGAAAATACGTTCTGATACCATACTGTAACCTTATAGGTACTGTACACCGGAACCGTCGCCGGCGTGCTTTCCAGTGCAGAAGGGCTGTCCTTCAGGTTTGCCTTTGTAGCATAGGTTGTGATCACAGCCTCATCAACAGGATCCCGCCAGTCACCTACAACGACAGTTTCCCCGTTATAATTTTCCGGAGTGATTTCAATACGAACCGGCTTTTCCGTGGTATCCGTACCATCCTTATAACCGATGACCGGGACATCCGTCAAACGTAGTTCCTTGAAATTTACACGGCCATTGCCAGCATAGGTAGCCCAATCCGTTGCCTCGTTCATCCGGAGGCTGGCATTATACTCCAGCTTCAGATAGGTCTCGCCATCCCGCACCTCTTTGCTGAATATGGCGTTTTCTTTCGTAGCACTCCATTCATCACTGGTAGTGCTGGTGAGGGTCATATCCTTCGTATCCGTGGAGGTATTTTTTTCTATAGAATATGTACCCACGACCTCATTGCCATTGTCTCTGTCCAATGCCTTAATTGTCGTAGAAAACTTTGCGTTCTTTTGAGGGAATTCATATCTTTTTCCTGTGGGTATGGCTGAATCATTATCATCCGCTTTATCCACTGCTGCAACCACCGTAAAGGAAATACTCTGGTCAGAATCCGCCAGCAAATTTCCCAGCGAGATCACCAAAGATGTTCCGTCATCACTCTTGTGATAATCGTATCCGCCTGTTTCTGCGGACTGAATAGTAATTCCTTCCGGTGCAGTAATAGTAATTGCAGTATTCTCATAGGCATCATACAGGGTCTTCTGCGTGCTGGTAAATTCTTCATACTTATAAGATGCACTGCCCTTTACCATAAAGGTCAGATACCATGTAACAGTATCTCCTGACTGCACCGTATCTTCCGGAATCTGCCCGATTGTCAGAGTAGCCACCTCCGCAGTCCCTTCCGGGCCAAACAACCCGTCTGCAAACTGCTGCAGCGCTGTCGGTGCCTGTGATGCATTCCGTCTGGGACTCCGTGCCCTTCCAGCCGTACCAGTTGATTCGTCTGTCGTTGCCTTCGTCAGGATCTCTTGATTCAGCCACTGCTGCTTCTCAGGAGCGATCCGGTTCCCATCTACAATATATATAGCAGGGAGGTCCGATATACTATCTATTTCTTCGCCTACATGGGCAAAAAAAGTATACTCCTTCTCCTGACCGCCATTGATGGTCTGCTCCTGCCAAACGATGGCGGAAGCATATGCGTCAAGTTCTTCTGCCGGTATGTCCTTGAGTTCCCGCAGGTTGACCCCTTCCGGAATCTGTTTTATGTCAGAAATGCAAATAAGCCCGGCTGTCTGACCTTCCTTCTCATACCAGGAAAGTTTTTCACCAAGCACTGCCTTTACTGCAACCTTATCTGCGTCTGCATCTGAGGTCTTGTTCCGTACCTTGACCGTGTATTTCACTGCCAGAGAGCCATCCGTGTCACGGAACACTTCCTGCTTCACACTACTCTCCAAAACCGCTTCCGGCTTCGTTTCTTCCGACTCCGAAGCCATCTCGCTCTCTTTTTCTTCCTCATTGGAAGTATTTGCTGTATTGACCGCAGAGTCCTTAGAGGGATCCTGTACCTGTTGCTGCGATCCGGTTTCCTCCTGTTGGGAAGTGACCTGTTCGGAAGCAGGCTGGGTTTCACTCTGGACTCCCGCTTCCTCACTTTCTCCTGCAAGAGACTCGGACTCGTCCTGCGCTTCACTCTGCCTGCGCGTTTCCTCATCCTCCGCAGGCCGGGTCTCGTCCTGCCCGGGATCTTTCCCTTCCTCAGGCTGTATCTCATTCTCATTCTTATCTTCTGTGGCTGAAACCTGATTCGTATCAGCTGTCTCCACAGCCTGCGGTTCCGAACCAGCCTCTTCCGCGAAAGTCTGAAAGCTTGTTGAAGTCAGCAGCATGGAAACTGCCAACATCACGGCCAGCCATCTCTTATACAATGGCTGGCCATTCTCATTTTTCTTATTGCTTTCCATGTCAAATCCCCCTTTTAATTTATATTCTTACAAGAATGTTAATATCATGTTATTCCTTTTTATCGAGATTATATATGTTTGTCAACAAAAAAGCAACCCTTTTCTAATGAAGCGGGGCACAACATTATTCATAAATAAATTGTCATTTCAGGAAGGTCATGATACAATGATCCCATAACGAACAGCGCTGCGTAATATGAGGTACTACATTTGAAGAAAAAAGAATTGATTTTTATAGGAGTTCTCCTGCTCCTGACCGGTATTCTCTGGTATGTAATGCGGTTTTCTAAAGACAACTCATCCGGCAGTATACGCATAACCGTGGACGGAAAAGAATATGGTATCTATTCTCTGGATAAAGACCAGACGATCCATATCGGCGACACCAACATCTGCGAAATCAAAGATGGC
>CACYXH010000035.1 GCA_902778245.1 uncultured Lachnospiraceae bacterium
TCTGGAGTCATAAAGGGGGCACCTTCTCTAAGGGTAACGATATCGGCGACAGCTATGTGGAAGTGGATCTGATCAACCAGAAAGTATGGCTCTATAAAGACGGGGAAAAACTTCTGGAAACAGGCTGCGTATCCGGCACACTAAACACAGAGCGGCAGACCCCGGGCGGCGTGTACAGCATTTATTATAAACAATCCCCGGCTGTCCTAAATGGTCCAGGATATTCTTCTCCCGTAGAGTATTGGATGCCCTTTAACGGCGGGATCGGGCTGCATGACGCCAACTGGCGCAGTACCTTTGGCGGCGATATCTACAAGACAAATGGTTCTCACGGCTGCATCAACCTTCCCACTGATGCCGCGAAGCTGATTTATGAAACAGTTGAGATAGGCTATCCAGTGGTGTGCTACAATTAACACCTGCCATCTTTTTTCAAAAATATGAAAATTAGCATTGCATTTTAATGAAAAATCTGGTTATCTATTATAGACGCAAACATGTCGGACTAAACAATAATACAGTGAGGTGCAAAACATGAAACCTGTAAAAGAAGGAAAAGTACGGGAAATTTACGACAACGGCGACAGCCTGATCATGGTTGCCACAGACCGTATCAGCTGTTTTGATGTGATCCTGAAAAATAATGTGACCAAGAAGGGGACCGTCCTGACCCAGATGTCGAAATTCTGGTTCAATATGACCCGGGACATCCTTCCCAACCATATGATCTCCACTGACGTGAGGGATATGCCGGAATTTTTCCAACAGCCCCAGTTTGACGGAAACAGCATGATGTGCAAAAAGCTGAATATGCTCCCCATCGAGTGCATCGTTCGCGGCTATATCACCGGAAGCGGCTGGGCCAGCTATCAGAAGGACGGAACCGTGTGCGGCATCCGCTTGCCGGAAGGACTGAAAGAATCCGACAAGCTCCCGGAACCGATATACACTCCCTCCACGAAAGCAGAGATCGGAGACCACGATGAAAACATTTCCTATGAGCAGAGCATCTCTCATCTGGAAAAATACTTCCCCGGAAAAGGGGAGGAATATGCGGCTAAACTCCGGGACTACACCATCGCTCTCTATAAGAAGTGCGCAGACTATGCGTTAAGCCGGGGCATCATCATCGCGGATACCAAGTTCGAATTTGGTCTGGACGAAAACGGCAACATCGTCATCGGCGATGAGATGCTGACGCCGGACAGTTCCCGTTTCTGGCCCGCCGACACTTATGAACCGGGACACGGCCAGCCTTCCTTCGACAAACAGTTTGCCCGCGACTGGCTGAAAGCAAATCCCGGCAACGACTGGACCCTGCCGGAGGATATCGTCGAAAAGACCATTGAAAAATATCTCCAGGGATATGAGATGCTCACTGGAGAACAACTACAGTAATCTTCTAAAAGGGTTATCGCACTAAGCATTTTATTATATAAATATAAGAAACATATGCTTTTGGTGCGACAACCCCTCTTTAACAAATTCCGTATCTTTGCATATAATGAGGAAAACTGAGGAAATGGGCGTAGGTTTATGTTCTTCCATATCCTTATCCTGGTCTCAGCCCTGTGTCTGGACACTTTCGTTGCCAGTGCTGCCTATGGAACCAATCAGGTTATTCTGACCCGCAGGCAGATTGCCGCTGTCAATGGAATCTGCAGCGGTTGTCTTGGGATTTCCCTGCTCTTTGGCACGTTTATAGACGGGCTCATCCCGGAAACTTTTACCCAAAGGATCTGTTTTTTCAGTCTGCTTTTTCTCGGTCTTTGGAAACTTACCGATTCTGTTATACAAAGATATCTGCGCGATCACAAAACCATGCACAAAAATATCTGTTTTTCCGTCTCCCGGCTTCGTTTCATCATCGATATCTATGGCGACCCACTGGAAGCGGATCTGGATCAAAATAAGCGTTTATCCTGGAGAGAACTTGTATTCTTTTCTCTTGCGCTGTCCATCGACAGCCTGATAGCCGGAACTATGGCTGCTTTTCTAAAGATTTCTATTCCCGTTACCCTAGCTGTCAATTTCATGACCGGTGAATTGTTTACCTACCTTGGACTGCTTCTGGGTCGAAAAATCAGTAGTCGCTGTCCCAGAGATCTGTCCTGGATCGGCGGAATTCTTTTTATTATCCTGGCGATCTTAAAAACCTGGTAAATACTTCAGACAGCCTGTAAAGTTTCTAACCTAACGCTTTGTTTAATGCCTCCGTGCCCGCCAGCACAAATCTGCCATTACGGATGATTTCTTTGTGATAACCGTTTTCCCCGAGTACCTCCAACAGGCCAAGTTCCTCATAAGGAATCGTGATGTCCGTATGGCATCCAAAATAGGCTTTACCCGGATCCTCTTTGCGAAGAAGCGATATTTCATTATCTCTGGCAATGATCTCCTTTCCATCCGGATTGTAGACAGGGGTATCTTCCTCCCAGCTGTAACAGGTATCTCCCACCGCAAAGTGCGGGCCCATTTTCTCAGCGATCAGGATGGGAAGTTTTGCGGAGATATCGTACTTTTTCGCCATGGCATATGCCGTGGTATTCGTACCGATGGCAAACTCGCCCAGAGGCAGCGTATCATGGTGAAACAGAAGATTTGCCTGAATAAATTCCCAATTGGCTTCCTCTGTGTCAAAATTTCCGCAGCTGTAGTCTGTCACCTTTCCGTCACAGAACGTCAGGCACAGATCTTTGTATTCCAGTTCATTCAGGTAGACCTTCGTTACATGGAGAACTCCGTTCGTTCCTGTTAGCTGTGGAGACGTAAACACCTCTCCCACCGGAATATTTACATCTGCCACGCAGTTCTCAAAGATGGTCTCTTTCTCAGGATCGTTTAATGGATGGAACATTACCGTCAGATCAGTACGGTTTTCGCCGCAGCCCACGATATGCGCGCGGTTCCCTGCATCCAGGGCATCGATGATGGTCTGTTGGATCTTCTGGTACAGTTCATAATCCAGCGTATTGATCTTTACTGTTTCCCGAAAGATTTCCTCAAACTGCGGGCCAATTTCCGGAATTGGAAATGCGATGATGGTAAAACTGCGCTCTTTTCCTATAATATACTGGTTTACGAGCTGGGCACCCTCATTATTCATGGACACCATCAACTGCTGCTGTTTCCCTGAAAGATGATAAACATTTTCTTTGCTTTCCGGCGTGAAGGGCTTCTCTCCAAAGACCTCCACCACTGCGGGGCCTGCATGTCCATTAGCCAGCGTTTTGAACGTCTCATAAGCGCTTCGCATCACGCCCAGTCGGCGTTCCACAAATTTTTTGTCCAGATAGATGGCGCAGTCTTCCCGATGATCATAGTCAAACTGCATGTTGGGGACAGCTCCGGTATAACCGATACGCATTGCCTGGCGCTTGTTTACCGTACTCAAGGCATAGCGAAAGATCACCGGTTTTAAGCCCAGCTTCTCAAAATTTCCGATAGCCGCGCGGATCATCCGTTCAAAGCCCAGATGATAGCGGATATTCACCGTCTGCTTTTTAGACAGATCTTTTCCTCCGTGTACAAACCCGATGCGATAGCCCTCCGTGTAAGTATCCGCCATAGACTGGATCTCATCCTCACTGAGAGAATTCAAAAACTTGGCTGTCTGCAGCTCGCTTTCCGTCACATACTCGCCAAATCGGTAAAGATAACGCAGATCCGTCAGATCCGAATCCAGGATAATACCAGCCGCAAAATCTCTGGCCGGATCCACACTCTGACGAATGCGCTCCGTCACAAACACATCACTGTAATCGCTGACAAACCAGTAAATGATCTGCTGAATTTCTTTGTAGGATGGCAGCTGCTCCTGCTCAAAACAATTGTAGATTTCAATAAAAAGTTCCAAATGGACCACGGTTTCTTCCAACAGTCCCTCAAAAATATAGCCGATGATTCCTCTCAGTTCTGTATAAAGGAAACTCAGAATCTTTCCGTGAATCTCTCCCAAAACTGCTGTGGCATAATCTGGATTTCCAAAACTCAGAGTGTAATGTTCCGGCAAAATGTCCTGGTACATTTTCCGGTTTATTTTCTGCCACTCCTCCAGAGAAAAGTTCTCCGCCGCGCCGGAGATCAACTGTTCCCGAACACGTTTCATCTGCATCAGAAATTGCGCCACCGATTTAAAATAAGAATCAAAAGGTGCAGGAACTGTCTGTTCCTGCAGTATACCTTCAATGCGATCCATGGCCAGAGCATAACGCTCCTCCATAGAATCATTTATAAATTCCAGCATTCGTGATACCCCGTCCTTTCCATATATTGTTTCTGCTGTTACTATTCACAGCCTGTTTGAAATCGGGTTCTGGCTTGTTATGCTTGCATGGACAAGACAGGTTCTGATTTCAAACAAGGCCTGCGAATAGTAACTTTCTGCTCCCTTTATTCCCTGTACCAGCTAATGGTCAGGATGCCAGTCCAACGCAGAAAACCAAAAACCATACTGCCACCATAAACCCACAAAGCAGCGTCCCGATCTTGCAGAAAAGATAGGATCTGCACTGTTCATGGAAACTGCGCAGCCCGCAGATCATACCATAGAATGCAACCACAAAAGCTGTAAAGCCAAAGGATCCAAGCCATGCCCCACCTGATCCATTCTGCATAGCGCTGATGCCGGCCAGTATAATAAAGATCAGCAGCGAAATTCCCCCCAGTATAGCGGCAAGGATCCCACGACCGGAATGATTGCTTTCTTTGTATGTATAGGTGGATTGATAAGAAAATTTCTTTTTAGCCATAAATTTTTCTCCTGAGACCATCGCAGACAGAAAAAATACCGTAACCAAGCATACCGCCCAATGTGTTTAAGATGATGTCATCTACATCAAAGCAGCCCACCTTAGTGATCAATTGAGTTACCTCTATCAAAGCGCTGAACTCAAAGCTAAGCAGCGTTACTTTCCAAAAGCTGCACACACTCCTTCTCAGCACCGGCAATATAGCGCCAAAAGGAAGAAAGCCAATAACATTTCCCACCAGGTTCGTTGCCACGGCGTAAGTTCCCAAAATCTCAGGGTACTGCAAATAACGCCGGATTTCCCGCAGCGGTACCAGATTATAGCGATACTCTTCCAATCCCTCGGCTCTTCCATAGCTTTCCGCAAAAAACAGAAGGTAGATCAGCAGCATCATATAGATGATGAACAGAATCATGCCCACCGCCCGAATTCGGTTTTTTGTCGCTTTTTTCATCAGATCATTACACTACTCTTTCTTCTCAGCAGCTTCGCCCCGCCGATGATCATCAAAATCCCTGACGCCACCCCGGTCACCAAAACAATGATGCCTATAGCGATATCCGCAGCGCCTGTGTTATTCAAAGTCTTGTAAATCTTTTCCTGTTCATTCATAGTAAAAACCTCCTGCTGATAAATAACGGCTCTATCGGGCGCCGTACTTCTCATAGTATGCATCGATGGCTGCCTTCATAGCGTCATCAATAATAACTTTCCCTTTATATTCCCTGTGATACAGATGCTCTACCACTTCTTCCATGGTTACGATGGCATGTGCATCGAACCCATATTTGCGTTTAATTTCAGCCAGGGCGCTCTCTTCCCCGCCAAGCCCCTTTTCCATGCGGTTCAAGGATACGATAAGACCTTTGATGTCCACATTCGCCTGCGCCTTCAAAATTGGGAAGGTCTCCTCAATGGATTTTCCGGAAGTGGTGACGTCCTCAATGATAACAACCCGGTCGCCGTCCTTCAAATTACTGCCCAGCAAAATTCCCACATCTCCGTGATCCTTCACTTCCTTGCGATTGGAACAGTAGCGGATTTCCTTCCCATAAAGTTCACTGTACGCAATGGTCGTCGCTACGCTCAGTGGAATCCCCTTGTACGCGGGTCCGAACAGCACATCGAAATCATCCCCATAATTATCATGAATTGCTCTGGCATAATACTCCCCCAGCCTCTTTAGCTGCGCACCGGTTACATAAGCCCCCGCATTCATAAAGAATGGGGACTTGCGTCCGCTTTTCAGGGTGAATTCTCCAAACTTAAGCACCTTACTGTCTACCATGAACTCGATAAATTCCTGTTTGTACTGTTCCATATCTCTGAAATCTCCTTTATTTAAAGGCTTTTTAGCCTTTTCTACTTTTTTGAAAATGCCTTACTACACACTTTTTACACACTTTACCCAGTTCTTTTTCTTTCAGGGATTTTCCCATCTGTGCCTTCTCTCCTGTGTGGCACAACGGAAAGAACCATCAAATACTTTCTCATTCTACCATAACATGGTTAAAATAACAATTCTTTTCAGACGAGGAAATGATTCTGAAAAAACAGGAGCAGGAATATTTCATCCTGCTCCTAAGCATTTACCATCTCACACTTTTATTTATAAGGCAGTGACTCCGCCTCATTGTTTCCTATCAGCCTTGCTATAATTCGGGCATACTCTTCCTGGCTGACCTCTTCCTGTCCATAATTCACCGCAATAAGCACTGGCTTGCTGTTTTGAAGATAGGCCAGTATCAGTCCTGAACAAAAACAGACACCCGGAAGAACGAGTAACACCTTTTGCCCCAATGTTCCCTCCTGCATTTGACAGTATATGGCAAACAAAATAAGAGAACCGGCATATGCAATACTTGCCCATTTCCCGAACCACCACTTTTTTCTTAATTCGTCTAATCTTTCTTTCATCTGCTCAAACATACTTGATCTCCCCACTCTACATTCCGATTTATTCATTACAAATATATATTTATATTATAATACATTTTATTAATTATATCAATAGTATTTAATCGCATTATTTAATAACTATTTGTTCTTGCAGATTAAACCTCTTTTTGATAGCATACAAGTAAAAGCCTTTAAGGCTTATCAGAACCTATGAAAGGATTTTCTTCCTATGCACACTTTATATCTGGATTGTTCCAGTGGAATCAGCGGTGATATGACTGTAGCCGCGCTGCTGGATTTGGGGGCAGACCCAAAGGTACTGACTGATACATTGGCCAGTCTGCCTTTGAAGGGTTACCGCATCGAAATCTCCAATGTTATCAAATCAGGACTACAAGCCTGCGATTTCAACGTTATTTTGGATAAACAGTATGTGAATCATGACCATGATATGGAGTATCTGCATGGGCATTCCCATCATTTGGAATCGCACCATTCCGCTGATGAACATCATCTCCATAGCCGCAATCTGCATGATATCATATCGATACTGTCTTCCGGAAATCTGACATCCCGTGCATTGGAATTGGCGCTGAAAATTTTTCGGATTGTGGCAGAAGCGGAAAGTCAGGTACACGGCAAGCCGTTGGAAGAAGTGCATTTCCACGAAGTAGGAGCAGTGGACTCCATCGTAGACATTGCCGCTGTGGCTATTTGTATAGATTATCTTGGGATCGATCAGGTCATCCTCCCTTTTCTGACCGATGGCTGCGGGCAGATACGCTGCAGACACGGTCTGCTCCCGGTTCCGGTACCTGCCACCACAGCCATTGTATCCGCCTACGGACTTCCTCTTCGCATTTCCTCCGTACAAGGGGAACTGGTAACTCCCACCGGCGCAGCCATCGCGGCGGCGCTTCGCACGCAGGAGAATCTTCCGGAGGAGTTCAAGATTCTCCGGGTTAGCCTCGGTGCGGGAAAGAGAAATTATGAAACTACCGGCGTACTGCGGGCAATGTTGATCGAGGATACCGGTGTAGAACAGGACCATATGCGTCCATAAAGTGATCCACGCAAAACTGTCCTGAAAAATTATTTTTCTGGAAACACCATGGGAAATGGCAGATGTGAAAAAGATTATGCATTAAAGTATAGTACTGTTTAGTATCACCTGCCATGCCTCCATCAGACGCTCCAGTCTGAAGGCCGCATTTGCCGGGCTGGTGGAGGGCAGGCCGACAATCTCCCGTTCATAAATCGGTCTCTGATATTTTTCATATAATTTTTTCGCTGTACCGCCATTTGCGTAAATCTGCCGGATGTCACAATGATCCAATATCCGGCTAAGATCAGAAGGTACCACATTTCGGATGCTGCTGTCACTGGAACCAGCAATATCACAGCTGGCGATCACATCCCATAGGGCAATGCCGTTTTTCAAAAGGAATTCTTTCTTTTCCTGCACACTAACGGGAACCTCTTCGCAAGTCAATCCCGCCAGAACTTTCCAGAAACGATTCTGGGGATGTCCGTAATAAAACTGGGTCATTCTGGATTTCACTGAGGGAAGCGTTCCTAAAATCAATATTCTACTATTTTTATCAAATACCGGTGCAAACTCATGCTGAACGTTTTGATAATCTGACATATATGTATCATTCCCCTGTTCTACACTATCATTTGCAGTGTTTAAATCAGCGTTTCCTTAGAATCCTTCCCGCTCTCGCTGCTTTCTCAGCTCCTGCCGTCTCTTTCCGGCTTCCCACTCAATCTGCTGCGTCACGCCCTCTACGATCAGTCCGGGAACTTCAATGGGCTTCTGGTTCTTATCCGTCCCTACCATCACAAAATATGCCTGGTTGATCAGTTTCCGCGTTCCGTCTATTTTTTCCGCATAAGAATCAATGCGTACTTCCATAGAAGACCTGCCCACATACGTCAAATGACCTCGCTGATAAATCGTATCTCCCTGGATCGCTCCGGCCTTGAAATGCATATTGTCAATTGCTACTGTCACCACATTACACTGAGCATGCCGCTTTGCCACCAGTCCGGCAATCTCGTCGATCCACTCCAGCAGCTGACCGCCAAACAGTCTCCCGTTGGCATTCAGGGACCGCGGGAATAGCAAATGAGATTGTTCGGTCTCCGAATCCTCCACCCGTTTCATTTCTCTGACTTCAGACATTTGTCAAACCTCCTTATACATGAAACTTAATATACACCTTTTTAGGATAAACTGCAATCTTCTCGCACAAATCTTCATCGTTGTGTAAAAACTACAAACCCAAATAAAATTATTGAAGAAATTTTTATCATTCCGACACTTTTTTAAAATTCCTATTTCCCCTATTGATAATTTTAGAATATGCGATATAATACTAGATGTAGCACTTTTCAAAAGAAGAAAACACTATATATGGGAGAAATGAAATATGAATATTATCAAAAGAAGCGGCATGGAGGTTACCTTTGATGCCGTAAAAATAGAGGATGCTGTCAAAAAAGCAAACCTCAGCGTGCAGGAGCAGGATCGCCTGCATCCCGCTCAGATCGCAGCCGTAGTGGAAAATGTGACCATTCTCTGTCACAATATGAAGCACAGTCCGAATGTGGAAGAGATTCAGGACATGGTAGAAGAAGAGATCATGAAGCAGCAGGCTTATAAGGTGGCGGAGAATTATATTACCTACCGTTATAAGAGAGAGCTGGTGCGTAAATCCAACTCCACAGATAAACAGATTCTCTCCCTGCTGGAATGCAATAATGAAGAAGTTATGCAGGAAAACTCCAACAAGAATCCGGTAGTCAACAGTGTGCAGCGTGATTACATGGCGGGCGAGGTCAGCAAGGATATCACCAAGCGTTTCCTGCTGCCCCAGGATATTGTGGAGGCCCATGAAAAAGGCATCATTCATTTCCACGACGCAGACTATTTCGCGCAGCATATGCACAACTGCTGCCTGGTGAATCTGGAAGATATGCTTCAGAACGGCACTATCATCAGCGAAACCATGATCGAGAAGCCCCACAGCTTTTCTACCGCCTGCAACATTGCAACGCAGGCCATCGCCCAGATTGCCAGCTCCCAGTACGGCGGCCAGAGTATCACTCTGTCCCACATTGCGCCTTTCGTTCAGGTAAGCCGTCAGAAATTCCGCAAGGAAGTGCGCGAGGATCTGGAAGCCCAGGGTATGGAATACACCGATGAAATGGTAAACAACCTGGCGGAGATGCGTGTCAGACGCGAGATCAAGCAGGGGGTCCAGATGATCCAGTATCAGGTCATCACCCTCATGACCACCAATGGTCAGGCTCCCTTTGTTACTGTATTTATGTATCTGGATGAGGTTCCTGAAGGACAGACCCGTGACGATCTGGCACTGATCATTGAAGAAATGCTGCTTCAGCGCATTCAGGGTGTGAAGAATGAAAGGGGTGTGTACATTACTCCCGCTTTCCCGAAACTCATCTACGTTCTGGAAGAAGACAATATCCGTGAGGGGACTCCCTACTGGAAACTGACGAAGCTGGCTGCACGATGCACCGCAAAACGCATGGTGCCGGACTATATTTCCGAGAAAATCATGAAACAGCTGAAGCAGGGGGACTGCTATCCCTGTATGGGCTGCAGAAGCTTTCTTACCCCGGACACTGAGGGTCTGAACAAAAATGGAGCGCATAAATACTATGGCCGTTTTAATCAGGGTGTTGTAACTCTAAACCTGGTGGATGTGGCCTGCAGCAGCAAGGGTGATGAAGACAAGTTCTGGACGCTTATGGAAGAGCGAACAGAATTATGCTACCGGGCACTGATGTGCCGACATAACCGCCTGAAAGGGACCCTCAGCGATGTGGCCCCGATCCTCTGGCAGTACGGCGCGCTGGCAAGACTGAAAAAGGGCGAAGTTATCGATCCGCTGCTCTATCACAACTATTCCACCATCAGTCTGGGCTATGCCGGTCTTTGTGAATGTACCAGGATGATGAAGGGCGTGTCCCATACGGATCCGTACGGAAAAGAATTTGCCCTGCGGGTTATGAGATACCTCAATGACAGATGCGCGAAGTGGCGTGCGGATACCGACATCAGCTTCAGTCTGTACGGAACCCCGTTGGAATCCACCACTTACAAATTTGCGAAATGTCTGCAGGATCGTTTCGGAATCATCGAGGGCGTCACAGACAAGAACTACATTACCAACAGCTATCACATTCATGTGACCGAAGAAGTCAATGCCTTTGATAAACTTACCTTTGAGGCACAATTCCAGGAGCTTTCCCCGGGCGGCGCCATCAGCTACGTAGAAGTGCCCAATATGCAGAATAACATCGAGGCTGTGCTGGCAGTAATGCAGCACATTTACGACCACATTATGTATGCGGAGCTGAACACCAAGAGTGACTACTGTCAGGTATGCGGTTATGACGGAGAGATTCAGATCATTGAGGACGAACACCACAAACTGATCTGGGAATGTCCAAAATGCCACAACCGAGATCAAAACAAAATGAATGTGGCCAGACGTACCTGCGGTTACATCGGAACCCAGTTCTGGAACCAGGGACGTACCGAGGAGATCAAGGAGCGCGTACTGCACTTATAAAACTATGAAATACGCAACTATCAAATACTATGACATCGCTAACGGCACAGGGGTGCGCACCAGCCTGTTTGTTTCTGGCTGCACTCATCGCTGCCGCGGATGCTTTAATGCCGTCGCCTGGGATTTTGACTATGGCGAAGAATTCACCCAGGAAACCATTGACCAAATATTGAAGTCTGTGGAACCCGGCTATATCAGCGGATTGTCTCTGCTGGGAGGCGAGCCCATGGAGCCTGACAATCAGCGGGCACTGCTTCCGCTTTTGCAGCAGTTCAAAGATCGTTACCCAAGCAAAGATATCTGGTGCTATTCCGGCTATACCTACGAATCGGATCTACTGGATCCGAAGGGCCGCGCCCACTGCGAGGTAACGGACGAGCTTCTAAGTTATATTGATATTCTGGTAGATGGGGAATTTGACCAGGAACGATACGATATCAGGTTGAAATTCCGGGGCAGCAGCAACCAACGGGTGCTGCAGATCCACAAGGAAGGATGCCCCGAATTGTTTAACTGAAATAAAATGAATAAATGAAATCTATGCCCTTTTCGGTCTCAGACAGATACGCTTCGGAAACACTTGATGGGTTTCCGAAGCTATTCTTTCTGATGCAGATACTTTTCTCTGGTGGCCAGTCCGCCCCGTATATGCCGCTCTTGCTTGTTCACATCCAATATCTGCCGTACTTCCCTTGCCAGCGATGGGTTGATCTGTTCCAACCGGTCAGTGCAGTCCTTATGTACCGTACTCTTACTTATCCCAAACCTCCTGGCCGCCTGACGCACGGTCGCCTTGCTCTCAATAATATAATTGGCCACAGAAAGGGCCCGTTCTTCGATATAGTCTTTCAAAGGGAAAATCTCCCGCAAACACCGTTTTTACAGTGTATGCGGGAGATGGTAGTAACATGATTTGTATCTATTCACGTCCTCAGCAGTAAATGCTTCGGACTGTCCTGAATAGCTGCCATGGCTTACTTTATAGTGAATTTTACATACTGATAAGATTTCTTGCCGACCATATAGTTAATACGCAGCCTGTATTTCCCTGAGGAAAGGCTTTTCTTCGAATAGTAGGGAGCCAGCTTATACTCCAGAATAGTGTAGCAGTGCGACGGAACGCTCATCGCCTCTTCTGTCCAGCAGATCGCCACCTTCGGTTTTACGGTCTTCCATTTTCCCTTTACATATTTCTGAAGAGAATACCCATAACCATACCAGTTTGTTTTGTTGGAACCGTTATAGAGTTTCACAATAACGGTGCGGTTCTTCTTCGAGTACTGCACAAGCTCCGCACGGTTCTTTTTTCCCTTGTAATAAGTTACAGAACTTGTTCTTTTTTCGGTGGTCTTCTCTGCCGCGGTGCCTGCAAAAGCCGCAGTTCCAAAAAGTCCAAGGAGCAGAGTAAAAAGCAGCAGAAATAATGTGGTACGAAAAGCGTGTTTTTGTGATCTCATAAAAGTCTCCTTATGGTAAGAATATTTTTGCCTGTTCAGAGAAGCAACACCCGAACAGCCCCTCATGCACTAAAATTTACCACTCTGAATTCATTCTGTCAACCACCATGTCACGCCACATTTTCTTTTTCTGATTTGCCCGGTTCTAAATTTCCTTTCGCTATTTCTTCTGCAATGCTGCGATATCCGTCCAAGAATTCCATTAATTCCTCTTGCGTCAGCAGCAAAAGAAATGATATCAGGGAAATTGCGGAAAAACCATATTTCCCATGTTCCTGATCGAAATAGGATCGGGGAGAAACGTGTATCATCTCCGACATATGTTCCTGGGAGATTTTACGCGAAGTTCGAAAGGATCGTATCCACTTTCTGAGATATTCCTGAAACATATATTTATAACTGTTCATGGCAAAACCTCCTAAATTCTTTTATATGGAAATTTTACCCTCAACAATCATTCTATACCATGAGGTATACCTCAGCGAAATCAATTATTCATTGTATAATTATAATACTAAATTATAATTATATCAATATCTTTTATTGTTTCTTTCTATTTTGGTAAAGACAGTGCTCTCTTCACTTCTTCTATACATGGAATGGATGGCGCTGCCCCCGGTCTGGATACTGCTATGGCGGAAGCCCTGGCAGCAAATCTCAACGCTTCCTTTATCGACGTCCCCTCCAGCAGCGCAGCAATAAAGAAACCGGTGAATGTATCCCCGGCCGCAGTGGTATCCACCGCCTTGACTGGAAAAATGTCCTGGAAAATTTTTTCTTTTCCATCGTAATACAACGCTCCCTCACTGCCCAGCGTCAAAACAAAACGAGCTTCCGGGAATTTTCCTGCAAGAGCAGTCAAAATCTGATCCACATCCGAAAACCCGGTAAACTGCTCACCCTCGATCTCATTAAGCAGAAACAAATATACTTTACTTAAATCACAGGCCATTAATTTTTCATCAAAAGGGGATGGGTTTAATACGATCTTCATGCCCCGATCATGCCCCCGATCAATGATATAATCCAATAGATTCACTTCGTTTTGCAAAATCAAAAAATCATCTTTTCCAAAATTTGACAGCACCTCATCAATATACTCCTTGGTCTGCATCTGATTGGTACCGCCATAAAGAATGATACAGTTCTGACCCTTCGCGTCTACCTGAATGATGGTATGGCCGCCTTTGCAGTCCAGCTGCCGGACATAGCTGGTATCTACTCCGCTTTCCCTGCAGGCATCCAGCAAAATAGAACCTTCTTCCCCCACCAGTCCCGCGTGATACACCGGGACGCCGGCCCTGGCCAATGCAATGGACTGGTTTAGTCCCTTTCCGCCGCAAAACACCTCCATTTTTGAAGAAAGGATGGTCTCTCCTCCCTGAACGATATGATCCAGGGAATAGACATAGTCAACATTGAGTGAACCGTAATTCAATACCTTCATTTTTTCCCTCCCTATACCTACGATCATTCTAAGGAAACGCTGGTTTAATCATCGTTTCCCTAATCTTTTAACATTCTGTTCATAGACTTTCCAGAAATAGTCTGTTATACTTTCCAAAAGGAGGATTATCCCATGGAAAATGTGAAACTTTACCGTCGGCGCATTATTCCGGAAGAATGCGTCTATTTGAAAGATGACATCATCCTGCATCGGGATAATGAAGTCATTGTTACCCGTTGGAATACACTCCACCCCAAAAAAACTTTGCACCATGGCTACTCCTGTTATTTTTTGGAGAGAGGTTTCAAAGTCAGCAAATTCTACGACCACAGTGGTCAGCTGATCAGCTGGTACTGCGATATCATCTCTCATACCTATGATCCGGATGCCGGCATCTACATCTTCACAGACCTTCTGGCTGACGTTATCGTCTACCCCGACGGTTTTGTACGGGTGGTGGATCTGGATGAATTGGCCGATGCCAAGCGGGATGGACTGATCAGCGAAGAAGAACTGCAACTGGCTTTGCGTCATCTGGACAAGCTGCTGACGCTGATCTACAAAGGAGCTTTTCCCAGACTGCAGAAATATATCGAAGATTGTGAACGCGCTTCCGAACCATTTTCAGACCAGGAATGATTATTACATAGATATTCCATCACGCATCAGATACGGCAAGCAAGCGCCGCTTTCAGTTTCTCCATATTCTGATCCGCGAAGCAGTATCCGTCCATACCACAGGCTCTGGCTCCATCAATGTTCAGCTGCAGATCATCAATAAAAAAACATTCCTCCGGCTTCAGGGAGAAACGCTTAAACAAGTGCTGATACATCTCCCTCTGGGGTTTTATGCACTTTACTTCGGCGGAAAATAAAATCCCATCGAAACAATCCACTGCAGGCAGCACATCTCGGTAAATCTCTGTTAATCTCACTCCCGCGTTGGAACAAAGATAAATGCCAAGTCCCCTATCTTTCAGTTCTCTGAGCAGCGTTCCCATCTTTTCTATCGGCTGCATATTATACAGATGCCAGTCTCTCATGCAAAGCGCCGCCTTCTCGTGGAGACGCCGGGGCAGTCGGTTCTGCATCTGAGCCAATGCCTGCTCATCCGTTATCACGCCCATATCCAGCAGCACCCATTCCGGAGAAACGAACACTCCGGTATGCACTCTCCGGCAATCTTCCTCATTTTCAATAAAGTGTCTGCAAACCGGCATACCGCTGTAATTTACTAACACTCCGCCCATATCAAATACTATATTCTTTACCATTTTCCACACCTTTCCTTTATCTGAAACTCTCTCTCCCCTGATGAACTCATCATATCATTTCGCCCAGTACAATTCAACTCTCTTTGCCGTGAAAAACCTCTGTTTTGGGCAATACTTTCATTGAAAAACATTCCTATTTTCGGTAAGATAGGTATATAGCTATATTGATAAACCTTTTGCCCAATTTATCTCTTAGAAAGCACGGTGTAAATATGAAGCATAATAAGAAATTGCAGACATTTTTTATAGACTTGCTCTTTGATATTGCCGGGGGACTTCTTTATTCTACGGGTATCTACACCTTTGCCCATATGGCGGATTTTGCGCCGGGCGGGATCTCCGGTCTGGCCCTGATCCTCAATCACCTTTTGGGGCTTCCCATCGGCCTGATGACCCTGGCTTTGAATATTCCGCTGGTGATCATCAGTTACAAAGTCGTAGGCAGAGAGTTTCTCCTGAAAACATCCCGCTCCATGATCATATGCACGATTTTTCTGGATGTGATTTTTCCACACACCACGGCCTATTCCGGGAGTCCCTTCATGGCCGCCCTATATTCCGGTCTCTGCATGGGCGCCGGTATGGCATTCTTCTATATGCGGGGCAGCAGTTCCGGCGGGACAGATTTTCTTATTATGACGATCAAAGTGCGCCATCCTTATTTTTCCCTGGGGACGGTGTCCATCGCCATCGATCTTATGATCATCCTGCTTGGCTGGCCAGTGTTTGAAAATGTAGATGCGGTGCTGTACGGCCTGGCCTCCGCTTTTGTGGGAACGATTGTTCTGGACAAGACTATGTACGGTATGGGTGTCGGAAAGCTGATTATCATAATTACCAATCGGGGACAGCAGATCGCGGAGCGCATCGGACAGATCACCGACCGCGGTTCCACTATTATCAAGGCTACAGGCAGCTATACCCAGGAAGGCCGGGATGTTTTGCTGTGCGCCTGCTCCAAATCCCAGTCCTACACGGTGACCGGCGCCGCCCATGAGCTGGATCCGGGGGCATTCATCATGGTGACAGAGACCAGCGAAGTCTTCGGAGAAGGATTCATAGAGAAAATGAAATGATGGGGTTCGGATATAACGCAGAAAAATGGGGCTGTCGCATTTAGTGCGACACCCCCGTTTTTCAGGTGTGAAATTACCGAATTGCGGTTACTTCGTAATCCTGTGCTTCTACCGCGCTCTTTAATTCTGCGTCTTCTATCTGTGCGTTCAGCTTCAATACCGCTGTTCCGTTCTCGTGGCTTACCACTGCTTCGTCTACCTGCGGCAATGCCTCCAGAGCTTTCTTTACTCTGGCCTCACAGTGTCCGCACATCATTCCATTGATTTCCATTGTTTTTTCCATCGTTTTATTCTCCTTTTCCTTTTTATTGTTGCCTTTCCTTTTTATTTTCTTATCTTTCGATGCATTATATACCTGGAAGAAATTCAGTCTCAGGGCATTTGTCACCACGCAAAAGCTGGACAGACTCATAGCCGCCGCTCCGAACATAGGATTTAATTTCCATCCGAAAATCGGAATCCACAGACCTGCCGCCAGAGGAATACCGATCACGTTGTAGAAAAATGCCCAAAACAGATTTTCGTGAATATTCTTCAACGTAGCACGACTCAGACGAATGGCCGCAGGCACATCACTAAGACGGCTCTTCATCAATACCACGTCTGCTGCATCGATGGCGATATCCGTTCCTGCTCCGATAGCAATACCAATGTCTGCTCTGGTAAGAGCCGGCGCATCGTTGATCCCGTCACCCACCATGGCTACCTTACCTTTTTCTTTCAGTGCCCGGATCACACTCTCCTTACCTTCCGGCAGCACTCCGGCAATCACCTCATCCACTCCGGCCTGTTTTCCGATGGCCCTGGCAGTGCGCTGGTTGTCACCGGTAAGCATGACCACATGGATCCCCATATTCTGCAGTTCTTTCACTGCCTGCTGGCTGTCCTCCTTCATGACATCCGCCACAGCGATAATGCCTATCAGCTCTCCGTTCCTGGCAAAGAACAAGGGTGTCTTTCCCTCCCCGGCCAGCAATTCAGACCGTTCTCTCATAGACCCTGTCACATCTGCCTTACTGCTAATAAAAGTCAGGTTTCCACCGCACAGCGCGCTTCCCCCCAGCACAGCGGAAAGCCCATTCCCCGGCAGTGCCTGAAATTCACTGACTTCCTGGGAAGGCAGCCCCCTCTTTTCGGCTTCTTCCAGAATAGCTCTGGCCAGAGGATGCTCGCTTTTTTTCTCCAGCGCATAGGCCATCCACAGCAGTTCTTCTTCCGAAATGCCCTCCGCCGGAATAAGATCCGTCACTTTCGGTTCACCGCTGGTAATTGTCCCGGTCTTATCCAGAGCAACGATCTGCATCTTTCCGGTTTCCTCCAGAGAAGCTGCGGTCTTAAACATTATGCCGTTCTTAGCCCCCATTCCGTTGCCCACCATAATTGCCACCGGAGTAGCCAAACCCAGTGCGCAGGGACAGCTGATGACCAACACAGAGATAGCTCGGGCGAGAGAAAAGCCTACACTCTCTCCTGCCAGCATCCAGATCACAAAAGTGATCGCCGCAATGGTGATCACTGCCGGAACAAAGACTGCGGATACCCGATCCGCAATCTTGGCAATGGGAGCTTTCGTAGCGGCCGCATCGCTGACCATCTGAATGATCTGTGACAACGTGGTATCTTCTCCCACCCTGATGGCCTGGCATTTGATAAAACCGGACTGATTTACCGTGGCGGCGGAAACCTTATCTCCCTCCGCCTTATCCACGGGAATACTTTCACCGGTCAGGGCTGCCTCATTCACCGCACTGCTGCCCTCCAGTACAATACCGTCCACCGGAATATTTTCTCCCGGTCGAACCACGAAAATATCCCCTTTCTGTACCTCCTCAATAGGTACCTCCGTCTCGGTGCCATTCCTGACGATCACAGCCGTCTTCGGCGCCAGCTTCATTAAACTCTTTAGCGCGTCTGTAGTCCTGCCTTTAGAGCGGGCCTCCAGCATCTTTCCCACCGTGATCAATGTCAGGATCATCGCTGCTGACTCAAAGTAAAACTCATGCATATAGGACATGACACCGGACATATCCCCCTTCACCTGAGCGTCTGTCATAGCAAACAGCGCATATACGCTGTAAACGAACGAAGCCCCGGAACCTAAGGCCACCAAAGTATCCATGTTGGGTGCCCGATGCAGTAACCCTTTGAAGCCATTGATAAAAAACTTCTGATTGATCACTATTACAATACCGGCCAACAGGAGCTGTATCAATCCCATCGCCACATGATTATCTGTAAAGAATGCCGGAAGAGGCCAGTTCCACATCATATGTCCCATAGAAAAATACATCAGCACCAGCAAAAATCCCAGAGAAGAAATCAGTCTGCGCTTTAACACCGGTGTATCCCGATCCTTCAGCGCGTCATCCGCCTCCCGGGCTGACACTGCCGTGGAACCCGCCGAAGATTCCTGCTTCCGTTTTTTCTTTTGCGCTCCGTATCCCGCTGCTTCCACTGCAGCTACAATCTCCTGCTCAGTGGCAGATCCCTCTACGCCCATAGAATTCGTTAGCAGACTGACTGAGCAGGAGGTAACTCCCGGCACCTGAGAAACCGCCTTCTCCACTCTCGCGCTGCAGGCGGCGCAGCTCATTCCTGTCACAGTATATTGATCCATCTATTTCAGTCACCTCTCTTCTATCATTCTCAAATCTGCGGTTTATGTTTTATCTGCCAGCATTTCCCTCTGACCGGGCCATCGCAGGCGAAAGATATCACCGCATCAGTTTCTGACAGACAGCAACCAGTTCATCGATGACCTCGTCATTCCCTTCCCGGATATTATCTGCCACACAAGTGCGGATATGCTCCGCCAATAACACTTTGTTAAAGCTGTTTAAAGCCGCGTTTACCGCCGCCACCTGCACCAGAATATCTGTGCAGTAGGCATCCTTTTCCAGCATACCCCGGATCCCCCGCACCTGTCCCTCAATACGGCTCAAACGATTCTGCAGATCCTTATACTCCTTCTCCGAGCGTTCCTTTTTCTTCCCGCAGCACTCACATCCCGGGACAACCTCTTTTCTATCATCCATCTCAATCATCTCCCTCTTAACATACCCCATTAGGGTATCTGAGTCACATTATATACCCCATCAGGGTATATTGCAAGCTAAAATAAAAAATAAGTAACGCGGTAAGACGGAGGCGGGGCAGGTTCATACCGCAGACACGTCGGTTCCTCGCTGTCACTGCGCCGCCTATCGGCCTGCTGCTTCGCAAACTCCTTTCACTCGAACAATGCTCCGCAGCAGCCACTATGCTCGTGACAGCTTTCGTCACCTTCCTATCGTCTGCTTGTATGAACCTGCTCCCGCCTCCTCCTGACCGCTGTACACGTTACTTATTTTAGCCATAAGCTATTCCACTCGCATATAGAAAACGAAGCAAAAGAGGCTTCCGCTTCAAAATATGACGAGTGCTTCTATATGTCCATGTGTACGGCTATGGGTGACACCTGTCTGTTCGGAGAAGAATGGAGTCCGACTCAGACGGACAGATGTCTTAAGCATCGTCCGAACACAAGATATATAGAAACAAAGTCAACTTGAAGCAGAAACCTCCTTTATAACGTTATGTCCGCTGCGCTTCCTCCACAAATATAAATTTCTTCTGTACTTTGTAATTTACGAAGAACAGCATCACATCCACCAGCACCTTCAGACCTACAGCATTGCCGGAGGATATCTTTTCCAGCAGATACACCAGCAACGCGGAAGTTAGACACTGTGCAATGCTAAGCACCAAAAACTGAGCGGCCGATTTTCTCCGATCCTCGTTGGTCTGAAAAACGACCTGCCTGTTAACGATGTAATTCACCGTAGCAGAGATGATCCTGGCCAGAATGGTGGACCAGATGATACAAAATGGCACATCCGTAAACACATATTCTGTAAATATCCAGAATAAAAAGATATCAAAAATCGATACAGATACAGATACCGCCGTAAACATCAGAAACCTTTTCATCATGGTCAATACTATGTAAAAGGTGTCTTTTCCCCTGCGGTAAGCTCGTTCTGCTCCCTGGGGGGCGGGCAGCGTCCTGGTCTCTACTTCCCGATAACCAATGCTTTCAAACCGGAGCACCATAGAAGTCTCATACTCATAACCATGACCCGGTATCTCCAGACACAGCTGCACCTGATCATCCGGAATACCTCTCAGTCCCGTCATACAGTCCTTCAGGTGGATGCCCAGCAAAACATTGCAGATAAACTGGCTGACCTTACTGCCAAACCTTGAAGCCCGGGGCAGCCCGGGGGCAAAAAAGTTTCTGCTGCCAAGTACAAGGGCGTGCGTCCCCTTCGTTCGCTCTTCCCGCAAAGCCTCCGCAATCTTTTCCACGCTCTGCACCGGGAAACGGACATTGGCACTTAGAGTGATAACGCCGTCAAACTTTCCCTGGTCATGCTCTATATAGTAAGCAAAGCCAGCCTTCAGGGCATATCCCTTGCCCTGTTTTTCAGGATTCTTTATCACCACGCATCCCATGCGTTCCGCCTGTTCAAAGACATTCTTTCTGGCTGCGGAGCTTCCATCATCCACAAGAATGAAATCTGCGAACCCATGCTGTCTCAACTCCGTCAGGTGCGCCAGCAAATCTTCAGGGGGATTATACGCAGGAATCAAGATAACGCAATTCCACTTCACGGTCTACTCCCCTTTCTGTTCTATAGTTTAGATGTTTGTGCAATTTCTTTTAACTTAACTAAGTGTATCAAAACACAGCAAAGATGTCAACGCGAGCGGCGCAATGGTTTGTGTCAAGTGATCGTTGGCACTTTGTCTTTCTTTATGAAATCCTGACGCATCCAGCCTCCACAGAGCAGTTCCTACCGCAGACACGTCGGTTCCT
>CACYXH010000036.1 GCA_902778245.1 uncultured Lachnospiraceae bacterium
GTTTTGTTCACGGAGGATGTGTATAAAGACGCTGTGCTGGATTTTAAGGCAAGGCAGACTGTGGTAAAGGCGCTGTGCCTTCATATTGCCCACGATTGTAACCTTGCCTGTAAGTATTGCTTTGCGGAAGAAGGAGAGTATCACGGACGCAGGGCACTGATGAGTTATGAGGTGGGAAAGAAGGCGCTGGACTTTCTGATCGCAAATTCCGGAAGCAGACGGAATCTGGAAGTCGATTTCTTCGGGGGCGAGCCTCTGATGAACTGGCAGGTAGTAAAAGACCTGGTGAAATACGGAAGAGAGCAGGAAAAGCTCCATAACAAGAGATTCCGCTTTACCCTCACCACTAATGGCGTACTCTTAAATGACGAGGTTATGGAATTCTGCAATCAGGAAATGGGAAATGTGGTCCTGAGCCTGGATGGACGAAAAGAAGTGCATGACCGGATGCGCCCGTTCCGGAATGGAAAAGGAAGCTATGACCTGGTAGTGCCCCAATTTTTAAAATTTGCGGACAGCCGGGGGCAGGAGCGCTATTATGTGAGAGGTACATTTACCAGGAACAACCTGGATTTTTCAGAGGATGTGCTTCATTTTGCCGATTTAGGATTTACCCAGGTTTCGGTGGAACCTGTGGTAGCGGCTCCAGAGGACGACTATTCCATCCGGGAAGAAGATATTCCGAAGATCTGCGAGGAATACGATAAACTGGCCCGGGAGATGATACGCCGAGAGAAAGAAGGAAAAGGGTTCAACTTTTTCCATTTTATGATCGACCTGACCGGAGGCCCCTGCGTTTACAAGAGAATGTCCGGCTGCGGGTCCGGCACAGAGTATCTGGCTGTTACGCCCTGGGGGGATCTTTACCCATGTCACCAGTTCGTGGGAAAAGAAGAATTTCTCATGGGGAATGTGGACGATGGCATTGTAAGAGAGGATATTGTGGATCAGTTCAAATGCTGCAATGTCTACGCGAAAGAGAAATGCCAGAACTGCTTTGCGAAGTTTTACTGCAGCGGCGGCTGTGCGGCAAATTCGTATAATTTCCATGGAACCATAAATGACGCCTACGATATCGGCTGTGAGCTGCAGCGCAAGAGAGTGGAGTGTGCCATTATGATAAAGGCTGCGTTAGCAGAATGAAAAGTAGTAAGAGGAGAGAAAAACAATGAACAAGAAAAGAGCAACATGGGTTCTGATCGCAATGACAGCCCTGCTGGTTGTGACCATTTTCACAGCAGCCATCGGCTGGGGTCCTACAGGAACGGGATCTGCGAAAAACATTAAGCTTGGACTGGATCTGTCCGGCGGTGTTTCCATTACTTACCAGACGGTGGGAGACGAGGAACCGTCCGCAGAGGACATGTCGGACACCATCTATAAGTTACAGCAGCGTGTTCAGAACTACAGCACCGAGGCTTCGGTTTATCAGGAGGGTTCCAACCGTATCAATATTGAGATACCGGGTGTGACCGACGCCAACGCAATTTTACAGGAACTCGGCAAACCCGGTTCTCTCACGTTCCAGCTTGAGGATGGCACGGTTATTCTGAACGGTACTGATGTGGTGTCTTCCGAAGCTGTTACTCAGAGAGACCAGACGCTGGGCAACACGGAGTATGTGGTGTCGCTGACCTTTTCTGAGGAAGGCGCGAAAGCATTTGCGGAGGCTACCAGCGAGAACGTAGGCAATCCGATCTATATCGTTTATGATGAGCAGGTGATCAGCGCTCCCACGGTAAGAACCGCCATCACAGACGGCAAATGCGTGATCGAGGGAAGCTTTACTGCTGAATCAGCTTCGAATCTGGCTTCTTCCATCCGTATCGGGTCTTTGTCTCTGGAACTGGAAGAGATTCGTTCTAATGTTGTGGGAGCTCAGCTTGGTGAGCAGGCCATTTCCACCAGCTTGATCGCCGGCCTGATCGGTCTGATCATTGTTATCATCTTTATGATCATTGTTTATAAAGTTCCAGGTGTGATCGCCGGTCTGTCTCTGGCTATTTACGCGGGATTGGAACTGGTTGCGCTGAATGCTTTTGATATGACCCTGACCTTGGCCGGTATCGCCGGCGTTATCCTGTCTATCGGTATGGCTGTTGATGCTAACGTTATTATCTATGCGCGTATTCGGGAGGAAATTGCCAGCGGTAAGACGGTAAAATCTTCCATTGACATCGGATTCAAAAAAGCGCTTTCTGCTATCATTGACGGTAACGTGACCACTTTGATCGCAGCCATCGTGCTGAATTTTATGGCTACCGGTTCTGTGAAAGGTTTCGCGCAGACTTTGGCTCTCGGTATTGTTTTGTCCATGTTCACCGCCTGCGTGATCTCCAGACTTTTGGTGAATGCTGCGTATGCGATGGGCATGAAAGATGAGAAGTATTATGGAAAAGCAAGAGAAGTGAGGACCATCAATTTTCTTGGAAAGAGAAATCTTTTCTTCCTTATCTCCCTGCTTCTGATTCTTTCAGGACCTGCCTCTATGCTGATCAACAAAGCGGCAGGCAACGGAATCCTGAACCTGAGTATGGAGTTCCGGGGAGGTACATCCACAGATGTAACCTTTAATGATGATTACAGCATTGATGACATTGACGCGAAGATCAAACCGGTGATCCAGGAAGTGATCGGTGAGGCGGAGATCCAGGCACAGAAGGTTTCCGGCGGAAATGAAGTTATTTTCAAGACCAGAGCACTGACGGTAGATGAGCGCGAAGAACTTTCTGCTAAGCTGGATGAGAACTTTGGTATTGCGGAGTACACAACGGAAAGCGGCGCAACAGAAAAGAGCGTCAGCTTTGAGACCATCTCCTCCACCATCAGTAATGAGATGAGGAAAGATGCGGTGGTAGCAGTGATCATTGCCGTTATCTGCATGCTGATCTATATCTGGTTCCGGTTCTCAGATATCCGGTTCGGAGCCAGTGCAGTGTTGGCATTGGTACATGATGTGTTGGTAGTATTTGCCTGCTATGCAGTGGTGCGTATCTCCATCGGTAACACGTTTATCGCCTGCATGCTGACCATTGTAGGTTACTCCATTAACGCTACTATCGTCATCTTCGACCGTATCCGTGAGAATCTCAAGGCGCAGAAGAAGGGCGGCGATCTGGCGGAGATCGTAAACCGCAGTATCACACAGACGCTGACCAGAAGTATTTATACTTCCTTCACCACATTTGTGACCATCGCGGCTCTGTATATTATCGGTGTTCCGTCCATCAAGGAGTTTGCGCTTCCGTTGATGGTAGGTATCGTAGCCGGCGGATACTCTTCTGTATGCATCACGGGCGCGCTGTGGTATGTGATGAAGAAGCGTTCCGTATCTAAGAACAGTAAATAAACACTATAATGAATCTTAACGGCTGTCAGTTGTAGATGCTATAATTTCTATATATAGAAATCATGCCCTCTTACAACTGACAGCCTGTTTTGCTATGACAGAAATTGAGAGTGTAATATTATGGAGAAATGGTTTGTCGCCGCAAAGAGGGCGGATTTTCGGGCAATTGCTGAAAAATTTCATATTGATCCGGTGACTGCCCGGTTGATCCGCAACCGGAACGTGATCGGTGATGAGTCGATAGAAGAATATTTAAAGGGCGGACTGGAGCGTCTGCATCCCCCAGAACTGCTGAACGGGTGTGCGGAAGCGGCAAAGTTACTGCAGGGAAAAATCAGATTGGGAAAAAAGATACGGATCATTGGAGATTATGATATTGATGGCGTGAACGCTACCTACATACTATATTGTGGATTAAAGAGGCTGGGAGCCGACGTGGATTATGAGATTCCGGACCGTATGAAGGATGGATACGGGCTGAACATAAATCTGATCGATCTGGCTTGCCGGGAGGGTATTGATACGATCCTGACCTGTGACAATGGAATCGCGGCGATTGATCAGGTATTTCACGCCGGGAAACTTGGAATGACGGTGATCGTAACGGATCATCATGAACCGCTGTTTAGGGATAGTCAGGGAATACAGGACGCGGACAGTGGAGAAGAAAGGCGGGAATGGATCCTCCCTCCCGCGGACGTCCTGGTAAATCCCAAATTGCCCGATTGTACGTATCCCTACAAAAAGCTCTGCGGCGCGGGGGTGGCCTGGAAACTGATCCAGGTATTCTACAAAATGTCAGGGATAGATCCATCCGAGGCATTGGAATTTCTACCCTTTGTTGCCATTGCCACAGTGGGAGATACATACCCAAAATTCCGGGCTCCGTGCTCTGATCCGGGCCACGGGTTTAGAAGGGGCGAAACTCACTGCGTATCACATCGGATTTGTGATCGGTCCCTGCATCAATGCCAGCGGCCGGCTGGACACAGCAAAACGTTCCCTGAAGCTACTGTTGGAGGAAGAACAGGAAATGGCGGCGCAGCTGGCCGAAGAACTGAAATCCCTGAATGATGAAAGAAAGGATCTGACTGCGAAAGGTGTGGAACAGGCGGTTCATCTGATTGAAACGACTTCGCTGAGACAGGATCGGGTGCTGGTGGTCTATCTGCCAGACTGCCATGAAAGTGTGGCAGGCATCATTGCCGGCCGTATCCGGGAGCGATATTATCGTCCGGTATTTGTATTGACAGACGGGCAGGACTGTGTCAAGGGCTCCGGGCGCTCCATCGAGGCATATTCCATGTTTGAGGAGATGGTGAAATGCCAGGATCTGTTTTTGAAGTTTGGCGGACATCCCATGGCGGCGGGACTGTCTCTGGAGAAACAGAAATTAGACGAATTTCGCAGAAGGATTAATGAAAACTGCGTTTTGACAGAGGAAGATCTATGTGAAAAAATCATGATCGATGTGCCTATGCCCATTCACTACATAACAGAGGGACTGATTGAGGAACTGCATTTGTTGGAGCCCTATGGAAAGGGAAACACCAAACCGTTGTTCGCGGAAAAGGATCTGCGGCTTCAGAAAGCAATGGTTCTGGGAAAAAACCGAAATGTGCTAAAATTTCTGGTTTACAATCAGACAGGGACAGCCATGGAAGCGATGTACTTTGGCGATATAGGGCAGCTGCAGGGCTACCTTGCGGACAAATACGGCAGTGCGCAGGTGGAGCGGCTGTTCCAGGGAAGAGAGAACCATATTACTTTGTCTGTTACGTATTATCCAGAGATCAATGAATTCAGAGACAGGAGAACAAAGCAGATCGTGATACAGAATTACTGTTAAATCTTGACAAGAAAGCTTCCTTAGAGATAGAATGAAAGACAGTGCAAAACCAATCATACTGGAGGAATAAAAGATGGCAATATCTTATAACCACAGAGCCATTGAAGAAAAATGGAGAAAGAGCTGGGAAGAACATCCCGTAAACGTTGACGACGGGAAAAAACCGAAATATTACTGTCTGGATATGTTCCCGTATCCGTCAGGCAACGGTCTTCATGTAGGCCACTGGAGAGGCTATGTGATCTCGGATGTGTGGAGCCGCTATAAAATGATGCAGGGTTATTACCTGATCCATCCCATGGGCTGGGACGCGTTTGGGCTGCCAGCGGAAAATTATGCGATCAAGACCGGTCAGCATCCCCGTATTTCTACGGAGAAAAATATAAAAAACATCAAGAAACAGATCAATCAGATTGCTTCCATATACGACTGGGACAGGGAAGTAAATACCACGGATCCGGATTTCTACAAATGGACCCAGTGGATCTTCGTGAAAATGTTCAAAGAAGGACTGGCTTATGAGAAGGAGTTCCCCATTAACTGGTGTCCGTCCTGTAAGACTGGTCTGGCTAATGAAGAAGTGGTAAACGGTAAGTGTGAGCGCTGCGGCACAGAAGTGACGAAGAAAAACCTGCGTCAGTGGATGCTCCGCATTACCAAATACGCAGAGCGCCTTTTGAGTGATCTGGATAAGCTGGACTGGCCGGAAAAAGTAAAGAAGATGCAGACCGACTGGATCGGAAAATCTTACGGTGCAGAGGTAGATTTCCCCGTGGAGGGACGCCAGGAGAAGATCACGGTGTATACCACCAGACCGGACACCCTGCATGGAGCCACCTTTATGGTATTGGCCCCGGAGCATGAACTGGCAGCCGGATTGGCTACTGCTGAGACGAAAGAAGCAGTGGAGAAGTATATCTATGATTCTTCTATGAAATCCAACGTAGACCGCCTTCAGGATAAGGAAAAAACCGGCGTATTTACCGGAAGTTATGCGATCAATCCACTGAACGGTGCAAAAGTCCCGATCTGGCTTTCTGATTATGTACTGGCAGATTATGGTACCGGAGCGATCATGTGCGTGCCGGCTCATGATGACCGCGACTTTGAATTCGCAACGAAATTTGGCATTCCCATCATCCAGGTTATTGCCAAGGATGGAAAAGAGATTGAAAACATGACCGAGGCTTACACGGAGGCTTCCGGAACCATGATAAACTCCGGAGAGTGGAACGGTCTGGAATCTGCTGTTTTGAAAAAAGAAGCTCCGCTTATGATCGAGAAGATGGGTATCGGACGCAAAACCGTGAACTATAAACTCCGTGACTGGGTATTTTCCAGACAGCGTTACTGGGGAGAACCGATCCCCATTATTCACTGCCCGAACTGCGGAAATGTGCCTGTTCCGGAAGAAGACCTGCCGCTTCGTTTGCCGGATGTGGAATCTTATGAACCCACCGGTACCGGAGAATCGCCGCTTGCCGCCATTGATGAGTGGGTCAACTGTAAATGCCCGGTCTGCGGCGCACCTTCCAAGCGCGAGACCAATACCATGCCTCAGTGGGCTGGATCCTCCTGGTATTTCCTGCGTTATGTGGATCCTCATAATGAGAAAGAACTGGTTTCCAAGGAAAAAGCGGACAGGTATCTGCCGGTGGATATGTATATCGGCGGTGTGGAGCATGCGGTGCTTCACCTGCTTTACTCCAGGTTCTATACGAAATTCCTGTATGACATCGGGGCGGTGGATTTTGACGAGCCCTTTACCAAACTGTTCAATCAGGGTATGATCACCGGTAAGAACGGTATCAAGATGAGTAAGTCTAAGGGTAATGTAGTTTCCCCGGATGATCTGGTGGAGAACTACGGATGCGATTCCCTGCGTATGTACGAGTTATTCGTAGGTCCCCCGGAACTGGATGCGGAATGGGATGACCGCGGAATTGACGGGGTATATCGTTTCCTGAGCCGTTTTTACAACCTGGTGATGGAGAACAAAGATAAAGAGATCACCCCCAGCAAGGAACTCATGAAAGCCCGCCACAAGATGATCCATATGATTACCCAGCGTCTGGAGAGTTTCAGTTTGAATACGGTTATTTCCGGCTTCATGGAGAGCAATAATAACCTGACCGCTCTGGCAAAGAAAGAGGGCGGTATCGATAAAGAAACTTTGGAAGCTGCCGTTCTGCTGCTGGCGCCTTTTGCGCCGCATATGGGTGAAGAACTTTGGAGAGAACTTGGACATGGCGAGTCAGTATTCTATCACCCCTGGCCGGAGTACAGCCAGGAGGCCATGAAAGATGATGAGGTTGAAATCCCGGTGCAGATCAACGGTAAGAACCGCACGATCATCAGCATCCCGGTGGATATCTCCAAAGAGGACGCTATTGCAGCCGGAAAAGCGGCGCTTGGAGATAAACTAAGCGGAACCATCGTAAAAGAAATTTATGTTCCCAAGAAAATTATTAATATTGTAGTGAAATAGAACGAAGGAGGGGCTGTTACAAAATACTGGGCGTCTCGGAGATGCGTACATATGGGTACGACAAACCCGTTGCCTGTATTTTGTTACAGCCCCTATGTCTATCGATTCAGCGCGTCCAGGCTTACCGGATCACCGAGGATCTCTCTTCCCACATACAGTGTCATATCCGGGCTTGTATAGACTGTCCATTTCACCAGTGTCAAACGGCGGTGGCTGATCTCGATGCAGGTTATGCACCTGGGATGGACGCAGCTTCCGGTATTGAAGTAGGGCGAGTCGGCGGAGCCGATCATTGGGCGATGGGTATGTCCTGTAATCAGGATATGCCCGTTCTTTTTTGCCCATCTTGTCAATTTTTCTCCTGTGGCATGTTTGCGCGTATTGTTCTTTGCAGCACTGGTAGGATCCAGAAATCCCATGTTTTCCGCTCGGGTCCAGACATGGCGGACCAGAAAGCGGGCCAAAGGCCAGAAGGTACTGTTCAACAACTCCGCCTGATGGCCATGGGTGAGATAGAGCTTCGTGTCTGTTTCTGCGTCCTGTAAAATAAGGCCGGAATAAAAATGTACGTTAGGAAACAGCGGTATTTCACATTGATGCTCTGTTGAGAACCAGGTAGCAAAGCAGTCACTGCAGATGCGGCTGTTTTTCTTTACGATATCATGGTTTCCGTGAAGAAGATAGACACGATTTTCGCTATAATATTTGGAGAGAAGCCAGAACACATTGCTGTGTACGTCTATGATCTGCTTCATGGAACGGTTTTTCCAGAGATCATCGCCATCCCCAAGCTCAATATAGGTGTAGCCGTGGTCGTAGTAGTGCTGCAGAGCCGCAAAATAAAGGTGTTGATTCTTCAGAAAATTGTCGCTGTTGCTGCCATTTCCGCGATGGCAGTCGCTGATCAGGACATAACGGGAAGAATCGTCAAGTGAAAGAACAGGCGCGTCTGCAAATGATCTTTTAAGTCGTGTATCGGTACTCATGAGCATACCCTCCGCTGCCGTTTCTTTTCAGTGCGGAATTTTGATCTCTGTATTTTTTTCGTTTTTTTTATATTGCGCATAGTAAAGATTTTCCGGAAGAATCCGGGCAGATAATAATACAAGTACAGCAATTGATCCATCGTGCTCTCAAAGGGTCTGGTAATACGCAGGTACTTTTGCGTCATACGGCGGTTTTTTCGTTGGGCAAAAGCGCAGCGGTGCGGATGTAACTGGCAGGGCTGATCTGTCTTTGCGGGTTGGAAGCGCAGCGTGACCGTGCGCCCCTGGACACAGAGGCTGCAGCGGCATCGTCCCATTTTTTCCAGAGCAGTTAAAAAAGCAGTTTCCATCTCGCTGTCAGGAAACGTAATGGAGGCTTTCATGCAAAGCTCTTCCGGCTGTGAAAACAGACCCATACGAAAGCCTGTAAGCCACCAGTGACGTCTGGAGAGTTGAAACAAATCTTCTCCATTTCTGGATACTTCTAATCCGAACAGCGGCATTTCCTCATCAGAAACCGCATAAAAGATGGTACGATGGTATTCTTCCGGCGGAATGATCTCATCTGTATGGTAGATACCGATCTCAGAGCCTGTAGTGATACCGTACTGTCCCTTCCACAGTTCAATCAGCCAGGTTTGGTTATGATAGTTAAAATAGACCGGTTCACAGTCAAAGACCATCTGACCATAAGGAGCAGCGTCGTCATATAGACCGCAATAACCAAGATCCCTTTGCCAGGCGTCCAGGGTTGAAGTGAAGATATCTTGATTTGGAAGATAGGAAAATCCCAAGGGCTCTGTGACAGAGGAGAGAAGTTCCAGTTTTTCCTTTTCGGGCATTTTCTTGATTTTCCGAATGATCCGATGGCGGTTCCATCGAAAAATCAGAAATAAGAACAATATAATTATAATAAGGAGCAGTAACCCCAGAAATAAATACATAAATATTATTCCTTCCGTTTTGTATATACATATGTCGAAACTGGGAGATTGGTGAGGAAAAGAAACAGATAGAAAAGCCCGCGTCAAAATGATAGAATAAGTTCCACCTTTGGAATAAAGACGAAGAATTCCCGGCCCAGATACAGCTTTTCTGGGACAGGAATTCTCTGGATTTCATGCCTTTGGGAACGACTTCCTTGGTCGTTCCCAAAAGGCATGCATTTTGAAACGCTTTATTATGTGGTAGGACTGCTGACGCGAAAACTTCAGAGTTTGTTGTAACGCAGCAGAATCTTAATCGATCAGCGAAATCTTTGAAATATCCGAATCGATCACCATGGAATAGTTTGTGTAGTACACGACAAAGCCGGGTTTTGCGCCGTTTGGCTTTTTGACATGCTTCTTTTCCACATAGTCGATCTCCACCTTGTCAGAATTCCGGTTTTTGGAATAATAGGCAGCGAGTCTGGCAGCGTCCTCAAAGGTAGTATCCGGCAGTTCTTCTCCTTTGGACTTCACTACGACATGGGAACCGGGAGCGCCTTTCGCGTGAAACCACCAGTCATTGCCGGAGGCAAACTTAAATGTCAGCTCATCGTTCTGGAAATTGTTTTTTCCAACATAGATATCATAGCCATCCCCGGAGCGGTAGTGGAACGGGCGGGAAGTAATCTTCACTTTTTTGCCGGTGTATTTTCTGCGGATATAACCGGCATCCATCAGTTCTTCTTTTACCTGAACTAAATCCTCCTCCGACAATGCCATATCCAGGAAAGTGGAAATGGATTCCAACTGATCCAGATCCGCTTTTGTTTCCTGTATCAGCTCTGTCAGCGCTTCATAAGTACGCTTCAGTTTACTGTATTTTTCAAAATAGCGCTTGGCGTTTTCCTGAGCAGTCAGGGTTTCATCCAGCGGGATCGTGATTTCCTCGTTTGTATAATAATTCAGAGCTTTCAGGCTTTTTTCGCCGGGAACAGCATTGTATCCGTAAGTGTGAAGCAATTCTCCGTAAATTTTAAATTTTTCTCTTTTTTCTGTGTCTTTCAGCTGTCTGGTCTGCAGCTCATACTTTTTTCTGGTACGGTCAAGAGCCGTGGCAACGATCCGCCGCAGGTCGGAGGATTTCTGTCGGATCCGGGTGACTGTATTTTTCATGGCGTAATACTGTTCCAGAACCTGGGAGATCGTGTCAAATTCCTCCGTCTCAAAGTCCTCGTATACTGAGAGCAGAAGTGAAGCAAACTCTACCGGAGTATGATTCTCGTCGTAAACAATATTCGGGCGGAAGTTTCCTTCTTTCACATCCTCCATAAAGTGAGAGAAAATGGTAAACAGATGCGTCTTTTCCAGATCAGAGAGAGAGTTGGCGCTCTGGTCAGATTCCAGTGAGGCCCGGTGGCACAGTTCCTCCGCGATAACGGGGCTTATCCCTGTATAGGTGCTGTAAAGCGCTTTGGAAACCGGCATCGGTTTCGAAAATACCTGAGCGAGAAATTCTTCTTTATCGGTATTTAGAGGATCACACTTTTTCTGTGTTTCCGGTATGAAATAATCGCGTCCCGGCAATACTTCACGCACAGAGCTTGTCTGGGCGGAAATATGCTTGATGCTGTCAATGATCATCTGATTTTCATCGCAGAAAATAATATTGCTGTGTTTTCCCATGAGTTCCAAAATCAGTTCTTTATGACGAATGTCCCCCAATTCGTCATAATGCTCAATTTCAAAATGAATAATGCGTTCCAGTCCCGGCTGCCAAATGCGGGTAATTTTTCCGTTCCCAATGTGCTTACGAAGCAGCATACAGAAATTCGGGGCGGTCATCGGACCAGGTTTATTCGTCTCGGTTATATAGATCAACGGCAGGCTGGCGCTGGCTGACATCAACAGTCTTGTCTGTCCTGCGTTTCCCTTAAAGGTCAGCAGCAGCTCATCATTTTCCGGCTGCGCGATCTTGCTGATGCGGGCGCCGGTCAGCAGGGCGCTAAGCTCCTTTACTACATTTGATACGGTAATTCCGTCAAGTGCCATAGTATTACTCCTTTTCTTGGTATCCTTTCATAAAAGTATATCACACCACAGTAAAAAAACAATCGGAATTGTCATTGACTGGAAATTGCGGATGGATTATAATGTTCTAATACGAATTGAAAAGCGTTCCAGGAGGAAGTGGCATCATGATAAAGAGCATGACGGGATTTGGCCGGTTTGAGTACCAGCAAGGTGAAAAAAAATATACCGTCGAAATGAAAGCTGTAAACCACCGGTATTTTGATGTGAGCATCCGAATGCCAAAGAAATTCAATTTTTTTGAAGCAGCTATCCGAAATACACTAAAAAATTATGTGCAGCGCGGAAAAGTAGATATGTTCATCACCTATGAAGATCGGACAGAAACGAATTTCTCACTGAATTATAATGAACATGTGGCCGCGGAATATCTGAAGTATTATCATGAGATGGCCCAGCAATTTCTTCTGGAAAATGATGTGACCGTCTCTGTCCTTGGAAAATGCCCAGAGGTATTTACCTTGGAGGAGCAGACGGTGGACGAGGACGAAATCTGGTCCGCGTTGGAGAAGACTGTCGTTGGTGCCAGCGAACAGTTTGTGGAATCCCGCATCCGGGAGGGGGAAGCACTGAAAACGGATCTGCTGGAAAAGCTGGATCATATGCTGGAGAATGTAAGCAGAGTGGAAGCAAGATATCCGGATATCATTGCCCAATACCGGTTGAAACTTCAGGAGAAGGTGAAGGAGCTGCTGGGAGACGCCCAGATCGATGAGGGAAGGTTGGCTACAGAGGTAGTTCTGTTTTCCGATAAAATCTGCACTGATGAGGAAACGGTGCGTCTGCGCAGCCATATCGAATCCATGAAGAAGGAACTGATTCATGGGGGCAGCATCGGCAGGAAACTGGACTTCATCGCTCAGGAAATGAATCGCGAGGCCAACACGATCCTTTCAAAAGCAAATGATCTGGAGACATCCAATATTGCCATCGATTTAAAGACGGAAATTGAAAAGGTGAGGGAACAGATTCAAAACATTGAGTAGAAACTTAGAAACGGAGCGAAGAGTATGGCGGGATTGGTCAACATCGGTTTTGGCAACATGGTGAATGCAGGCAAGCTGATCGCGGTGGTAAGTCCGGACGCTGCTCCCATCAAGCGTCTGGTGCAGAATGCCCGGGAGGCTCAAAAAGTCATTGACGCAACCCAGGGAAGAAAAACTAAGGCAGTGCTGATCATGGAAGCGGATTATGTAGTGCTGTCCGCACTCCAGCCGGAAACGATTGCAAAGCGGTTTGCCATGAATGGGCTTACTGAGCAGGAGAGTAAAAGTGAGGTTGATGCATAGTATGGCACAAAAAGGGATATTGGTAGTTGTTTCCGGTTTCTCCGGCGTAGGAAAAGGAACTCTTATGAAATGTCTTGTGGAAAGGTACAGTAATTACGCGCTGTCCATATCAGCTACCACACGAAGCCCGCGTGAGGGTGAAGTAGATGGCAGAGAATATTTTTTCCGAACCAGAGATGAATTTCAAACTATGATAAATGGTGGGGAACTGATTGAATACGCCTGCTACTGTGAAAATTTCTATGGTACACCTCAAAAGTATGTTGAGGAGCAGATGGAGCAGGGCAAAGACGTAATCCTGGAAATTGAAATTCAGGGTGCCCTGAATATAAAGAAAAAATATCCGGAGGCCCTGCTTTTGTTTGTTATGCCGCCAAGTGCCGCAGTATTGAAGGAGCGCCTGGAAGGAAGAGGCACCGAGTCTCCTGAGGTGATTGACGCCAGATTGCGGCGGGCCTGCGAAGAGTCTGAAGGTATTGAAAATTATGACTTTATACTGGTAAATGATGATCTGGATGTTTGCGTGAAACAGATGCATGGACTGATCACTGACCAGCGTTGGAGAGTAAACAGAAATCTTGATTTTATCAATGAAATCAGAACAGAAATAAAAGCATTTTCGAAAGGAGAAGTTTAATTATGTTGCATCCATCTTACACTGATTTAATGAAGGTCGTTAACAGCGAGGTCGAGCAGGGGGATACTCCTGTGGTAAACAGCCGTTATTCTATCGTTATGGCTACGGCAAAACGCGCGCGCCAGATCATTGCGGGCGGGGCTGCAGTGACGCCGCAGCAGGCTTCTAAACCGTTGTCCACAGCAGTGGCAGAATTGAATGAAGGGAAAATAAAAATTTTGCCGGAGACGGAGGAGGCCGATGAAGAAAGCGAAACAGGAACCGAAGCAGAAGAAATCTGAGCTTGGGAGTGAGGGTATGGAAGAAGTGAAAGGATTTCGCAAAAATTTTGTGATTGTCTCCGTGTTTTATGTGATTGCGGGAGTGATTCTGCTATTCTGGCCGAATATGTCAGTGGAACTTTTGAGCAAAGCTCTGAGTATCGGACTGCTTGTGCTGGGACTGGCTCATATTGTGATTTATTTCACCGGAGACCATATACAAAACATCATGAATATGGATCTGACTATCGGGGTGGTTTGCTCTGCGTTTGCTTCTTTTTTACTTCTTCATCCGGACTTTATTATTACAGCAACGCCCTTTGGCATCGGGATCCTGCTTTTGATGGGCTCTATCATGAAACTTCAGAATTCCATTGACATAAAAAGGATGGGCTTCAAACACTGGAAAGTACTGCTCTTCTTTGCAATCCTTCTGTTTCTTTTAGGCGCGGTGTTGATCTACAATCCGTTTGAGGGTCAGATTCTGGTTATCTATATCGGCGCTTCCCTGATCCTGGAAGGGGCGCTGAATATTATCAGCATACTGGTGATCTCTCGCCACATGAAAAAAATGACTCAGAGAAAGATAGCGGAGGCCCCGTCCGGCGCCCATCACGGAGAATACGCGGAGATCGTGGACGGGTCTGCATTTGATTCAGACGAGAATAATGAACTGGAGACGAGGTAATGAAAATATTCTTTGTTTCTCTTGGCTGTGATAAAAACCTGGTGGATTCGGAGAAGATGCTGGGGTTACTGGGTAAAAAAGGGTTTGTGATCACCGATGATGAGACTGAGGCAGAGGTTATCGTAATTAACACCTGCTGTTTTATCAACGATGCAAAGGAAGAAAGTATACAGTCGATCCTGGAAATGGCAGAGTACCGCAGAAACGGAAATTGCAAGGCTTTAATCGTCACAGGATGTCTGGCCCAGAGATATCAGCAGGAGATAATTGATGAGATAGAAGAGGTAGATGCGGTCCTTGGAACCACTTCCTACGACAAATTGGCGGAAGCCATAGAGGAAGCCCTGGAGGGGCAGTCTGTTACACTTTTCGATGATATCGACCGTCTGGCAATGCCGGATGGCGAACGTATGCTCACCACAGGCGGCCATTACGCATATTTGAAAATTGCTGAAGGCTGTGATAAACACTGTACTTACTGTATTATTCCGAAAGTCAGAGGAAATTACCGCAGCGTTCCGATGGAAAATCTGATCGAGGAGGCGGAGGAACTGGCGCAGGCAGGAGTAAAGGAGCTAATTCTGGTAGCCCAGGAAACTACGCTTTACGGAAAAGATCTTTATGGTAAGAAATCTCTTCATCTGCTGATACGTAAACTATGTCAGATCAAGGGACTGCGTTGGATCAGAGTACTGTATTGCTATCCGGAAGAAATCTATGATGAATTGATACGTACGATGAAAGAGGAACCAAAATTCTGCCATTATCTGGATCTGCCGATACAGCACGCCAGCAATCAGATCTTAAAGCGGATGGGAAGGAGAACCACGGCGGAGGAACTGATGCAAATTGTGCAGCGGCTGCGGGCGGAAATCCCGGATATTGTACTGCGTACCACCCTCATTACCGGTTTTCCGGGAGAAACAGCCCAGCAGCATGAGGAACTGATGGCTTTTGTGGATGAGATGGAATTTGACCGTCTTGGAGTATTTACCTACTCACCTGAGGAGGGAACACCGGCAGCATCCATGCCCCAGCAGATACCGGAGGAAATTAAGCTGGAGCGCAGGGATGAATTGATGGAGCTGCAGCAGGAGGTTGCCTTTGATCTTGCTGAGCAAAGAGTCGGAAGCACCGTTTGGGCGATGATCGAGGGAAAAGTTGCAGATGAGAACGCCTACGTGGCTCGTACCTATGGGGATGCGCCCGGAGTGGACGGATATCTGTTTCTAAATACAGAGGAAGTACTAATGTCCGGGGACTTTGTGAAAGTACGGGTGACTGGCGCCTGTGAATATGATTTGATAGGAGAGTTAAAAGAATGAAAATGAATCTGCCTAATAAGTTGACTATACTGCGAATTTTGTTGATTCCTGTATTTGTGTTCTTTATGTTGGGCCATACGGGAACCGCCGGTAAATGGATCGCCGGTTTACTGTTTATTGCTGCCAGTCTGACCGATACACTGGATGGTTATCTTGCAAGAAAAAATGATGAGATTACCGTGTTTGGGAAATTTATGGATCCGCTGGCGGACAAGCTGCTGGTTTGTTCCGCCCTGATCTGTCTGGTACAGCTTAAACGTCTTTCTGCCTGGGTGGTTATTATTATTGTGAGCCGCGAGTTTATCATCAGTGGTTTCCGCCTGGTGGCAGCGGAGCGCGGCACCGTGATCGCAGCAAGCTCCTGGGGGAAATTAAAAACGGTAGCGCAAATGATCATGGTGATCCTGTTAATATTCAATTTCAGTGGTCTTTTCCATGTTCTTGGACAGATCTTTACTGTTCTTGCAACTATATTGACGGTAGTATCACTGGTGGATTATATCTACAAAAATGTTGATGTACTAAAGGATGTGCATTGACGATGGAGCGATTAACGGATCGGTATGTGGAAGAGTTGTTAGAGGTACTGCGCAGGCGGAAAGAGACGGTCAGCGTGGTAGAATCCTGCACAGGAGGGCTTCTTGCGGCCAGGATCACAGATATTCCCGGCTGCTCCGATGTGTTCCGCCAGAGTTTTGTTACTTATTGTGACGAGGCAAAGCATAAACTGGTCAAAGTAAAAAACGCTACTCTGAGGAAGCATACCGCTGTAAGCTCAAAAACAGCAAATGCCATGGCAAAAGGCGGGGCCAAAGCGGCTGGCGCAAACGCCTGCGTTTCCGTCACCGGATATGCGGGACCTGCTGCCGATGAAACGGATACCAGCGTGGGGCTTGTATATATTGGATGTTTTTACCGGGGCCGTGTCAGGGTGAAAGAGCTGCGTCTGACCGGAAACCGCAGACAGATAAGGGAAACTGCGGTAGATGAGGCACTTCGCTTATTAAATGAAGTTGGAGAATTTCATGTGAATGGATCATAAACAGATGCGTCCTCAGCGACGCATCTGTTTTAATATGGCGCACATTCGGTCCATTTTTCTGATCTCCTGCGGCGACTTTCCTATTTTCATTACATTGATGATGGTGTCCATTTCGTCTTGAGAAAAGTTCATTTTACTGCTTCCCGGCTGTGACATGGCAGACATCAGAAAAGGAAGCAGATCCGCTTGACTTTTTCCTTTTGCCTGATCAGACATGGACAGCAGCATTTGAAGTTTTGCCGGATCTATGTTCTGCAGAGCCGGATTTTCAAACCAATTCATATCACTCATAATCTTCCTCACTATCAAATTCTTCGGACATGGCTGCGTAAAGCTCCATAGCAGTTAAAATATTTGACATCTGATCAAACCATCGCTGTTCATTCTCATCACAGTAGTTTCGCATATCATTTATCATATCCGAAAGATTTGGCGGTTCCTGCCCGGCTCCACAGGACTGAAGCCTGCCCGGGGGATCAGAAAAGAAACGCGCGACATTTTGGAATTCCATCATCTTAATATAACAGGAAAGGAATCTCTGACGGTTTTCCGGGAGATAGGGAAGCGCTGCTTTGAAAAGCTGCAGATGATTTTGGTTAGCGATCTGGTCAATAGCTGTCAGCATGAAATACCCGAATGCTTTTTTTTCATCCTATGAGACAGAAGTAAATATTAGAACCGGCAGAACGTACTTTTGATCCTGGCACTTCATATTATAAAAATAGAATGTTATTTCATTTTGGAGTTTCAGGAAAGGAGTATTGTGAAAACACGTATTGTAATAGATGGTAATGCATTTTATGAGATAGATGAGGAATGCACGATGGAGAAGGAGAGGAAAGGGAAAATGCCGCAGCAAGATGCAGGAAACGAAAAGAAAAATGGAAAGAATGTCAGAAGATCAGGAAAAAAGAAGTGATAAAGGGGACCATCCGGCCCCCTTCATTCAGACTAGTTGCATCCGCAGCCATTGCCGCCAAGGATACCATTGTTTCCGCATCCGCAGAAGAGCAGAAGAATGATGATCAGGCAGGAATTGTCGTTGTCGCCGCGCCAGCCATTGTTTCCGCAGCAGCCGAACAACAGGATCAGGATCAGGATCCAACAGCAGTTGTTGTTGGATCCACCCAGAATACCATTGTCGCGGTCGTTGTCACATCCACATCCACAGTTTGTAGCAGCTAAATCACTCATGTTAAAATCCTCCGTATTGAGTTTACATTGTATCATATGCGGATATGGAATTTGTGTGACTGATTTTCTGAAGCTGTCTAGCCAAGCACATGTAGTGCATCCATGTGTTCTGTAAGAAACATCCGCAGCACCGGTACTCGGCGAATGCGTGCATGAGCCTTAGTACCGCTGTAGCGAGGACAGAGCGAGAGCGTTTTCTGGAAGAATATATGGATGCGCAAATTGCTAAGCGAGACAGCCTTTATATAAGTGATTCGAAAATCCCATATACATCAAGGGCTCCGTATCCCCACTCCCGGTTTGGGTAGTAGAGGATGTCGGAGCGTTTTGCGCCGCGGTATAGTAAATTTTTAACTTCGTTATTGGATAGAATTTTTCCGCTCAGATCTTCCATTCCCCACTGTACCAGCAAAGCAACTGCGCCCGCTGCAATGGATGCCGCCGCGCTGGAACCAGTAAAACGACGATATCCTGAACCGTCATAGGGAACTGGAATATTAACCCCGGGAGCTGCTATATCGGGCTTTATATGGATATCTCTGGTATATCCGCGGCTGGAATTCAAAAACAGTGTATTGTCATAAGCATTGTAAGTACTGATACAAATAATATTGTCATTGCAGGAAGGAACTGTAAGGGTGGTGTCCGGATCCGGATAGAGGAAGCGGACGTAAGGGGATACCACCTCACCTGCTGGAAGCCACATATGGAAACTTCCATTTAGGTACCGTTTATTGACAACCTGAAAACGCCAGACACCTACGGATGGATTAGCCACCCGAACCTGAATCAGCTGACTGCCGGTCTGAAACTCCACAATCTCATAGTCAATTTTAACTGAGGAGCGATCCAGAAGAAAAGAAGTACTCTGTGTCGCCCCAATTCTGGGGTCCAGGGGAGAGACACGCTCGCCCAATGGAGTAATTACTCCTAACGCATACAATTCCGGAGAAAATGCCCATAGTTCCATACTAAACCCTCTGGTCTCACGGTCTACTATAACTTCTACATCCGAAGAATCTCCCATTTTTTCCAGCTTTCCAAAATAGTGATGCCCCAGTCCTGTTTCATTTCCGGCGGCAATGATAGCGTAATTGCCCGCGGTGAAGGTGATGGAATTAAAAACTTCATCCAGGGGCGTGCGGCCGTCATGTCCGCCCTGATTGGTTCCAAGACCAAAGCAGATCACGATAGGGCGATTCAACTCTCTGGCCTTTCTCTCCAGATAACTGACTGCCAGCATACAGTCATCCTCTTGGTAGACGATCACTGAAGGATCTGCCAAAAAATAATCTCTGAGATACTGTTTGGCAGGCTTTAGCTTTACTGCCATCAGGGAGGCGCCAGGCGCTGCGCCGGAGAACTGAGCAGCTTCATCTACGCTGCCGGCCGCAATCCCGGCCATGGCGCTGCCGTGACCGTCTGTATCCATGCTTGGTACAATGGAGAGAGGGGACACAGAGCGCAGTGCCTGATTGATCTGCTCCTGGGTATATTCAGAACCGTACCGGAATCCCTCCGGTATTTCGCCTGTCTGAATGGTTTGATCCCAGATATTTAAAATACGGCTGCTTCCGTCCGGGTTGCGGAAGGCGGGATGCATATAATTGATACCGGTATCAATAAAACCAATAATCACACCCCCTCCGTTTAAGTTTAAAAAGGGTTGATTCTGGACCCGAAGAATGCCGGAAGCTTCTAAGTTTGTGGTATCCAGAAGGGTATAAAGCTTTGGTATACTGTAATAACCCTGAGTGGTAATGTCAGGAGGAAATTCGGAAAGAGGAGCATTTAAAATGACATACTTTCGATTCACAATTTGCGGCAAAAATTCCTCCAGAATCGCTGTGGGATCAAAAGGGGAATTCTGATTATGAAAGATGATGCTCACATAGTCCTCAGACAGAATGCGCAGGCGGTCTTCTTCTGGTGTCTGCTGCATAATAAGTTCAAATTGATCAGGCATAGTACTCCCATAAGTTGCTTTAGATATAATGTATGCATGTCATTCATCCTCTCATTACAGACAGTGGTTCCATTCAACTATCCGGAACATATGATATTAATGAGCGTTAGTGAGCCAACAAACCTGCATGATTGTTATAGTAATAGCAGAAGAAAGGAGTTGCCATGAATCGGGTACGGAAATTGATACACGCTGATGAAGTTCATCGCAGGGGTATCACCGGAAGAAATGTGACTGCTGTTATCATGGATTCCGGCATTTGTGCTCATCCGGATTATATTGACCGTGTGGTATGTTTTAAGGACTTTGTGGGTAAAAAAGAGTACTATTATGATGATGCCTCACACGGAAGCCATGTGACGGGAATACTGGGAGGGAACGGTGCTATGTCTTCCGGAAAGTATTGCGGCATCGCGCCCGGATGCGATCTGGTTCATCTGAAAGTTCTGGACAGAGATGGAATTGGAAAGATAAAGGATGCCATAGCCGCAATGGATTGGGTCATCAAAAACAGGGACAAATTTAATATAAGGGTGTTAAATTTTTCAGTAGGAACTGCGATGAATGATGAGGAAGAAGAGGGAAAGATCCTGGTGGAATGGGTGGAGAAGGTGTGGGATGCAGGAATTACGGTAATCGTGGCAGCAGGAAATATGGGACCAAAGAGCGGCACCATCACGGTACCGGGCACCAGCAGAAAAGTAATTACAGTTGGGTTTTACGATGAGATAGGAAAAGAAAACGGCCGCTCCAGACAATTTTTTTCCGGAAGAGGCCCAACTTCCTCCTGTATCTGCAAACCGGAGATCACGGCTCCAGGCGCCCGGATCGTATCCTGCAGCAATCTGAAGCCCGCCATGCGTTATTATTGTATCAAAAGCGGTACGTCCATGGCCACCCCTGTTGTTTCCGGAGCGGTCTGTCTGCTGTTGTCACAGAAACCCTGGCTGAGCAATGTGGAGGTAAAAATGCGTTTGAAAGATGCGGTGGATGATGTGGGATTACCTCGTTATCAACAGGGATGGGGAAGGTTAAATTTATTAAAACTTATGGACTGACTATAGCCAAATATTGATTTTCGTGCTATGATTGTTTAAGCTCGGCTATAGAGGAGGTAATTATGGAAAAAATTGTAATGAAAACACCATTAGTGGAGATGGACGGAGATGAGATGACCCGTATTCTCTGGAAAATGATTAAAGAGGAATTAATTTTTCCTTTTATTGATTTAAAATCAGAATACTATGACCTTGGTCTGGAAAAAAGAAATGAGACCAATGATCAGATAACGGTTGATGCGGCAAACGCTAACAAAAAATACGGTGTGGCAGTAAAATGCGCCACCATCACTCCTAACGCAGCCAGAATGACAGAATATGATCTGAAGGAGATGTGGAAGAGCCCCAACGGCACCATCCGTGCGATCCTGGATGGAACGGTGTTCCGTGCGCCGATTACGGTAAAAGGGATTGAACCGAATGTAAAATCCTGGAGCAAGCCCATCACCATTGCTCGTCATGCTTACGGTGACGTCTATAAAAATACAGAAATGATCATCCCGGGCGCCGGAAAGGCAGAGTTGGTATTTACAGCCCAGGACGGTACCGAGACAAGAGCGTTGATCCATGAGTATAAAGGAGCCGGTGTGCTTCAGGGCATGCATAACCTGAACGCGTCCATTGAGAGCTTTGCACGCAGTTGTTTTGCCTACGCGCTGGACACGAAACAGGATCTGTGGTTTTCTACTAAAGATACAATCTCAAAAAAATACGATCATACGTTTAAAGATATTTTTCAGGAAATTTTTGAGAAGGAGTATCAGGAAGCGTTTGAGAAGGCGGGCATCACATATTTCTACACCCTGATCGATGACGCGGTAGCCCGGGTGATGAAATCAAAGGGAGGCTTTATCTGGGCCTGCAAAAATTATGACGGAGATGTCATGAGTGACATGATCTCTTCCGCCTTTGGCTCCCTGGCGATGATGACCTCCGTGCTGGTTTCACCGGATGGTAATTATGAGTACGAGGCTGCACATGGGACGGTTCAGAGACATTACTATAAGTACCTGAAAGGCGAGGAGACATCCACCAACTCGGTGGCGACCATTTTTGCCTGGAGTGGTGCGCTGCGAAAACGCGGGGAATTGGATGGCCTGGAAGAGCTTCAAAAGTTTGCGGATCAACTGGAGCAGGCCACCCTGATGACCATTGAGAGTGGAAGAATGACGAAAGATCTGGCGCTCATCACCACCATAGAGGAGCCTGTGGTGCTAAACAGCCAGCAGTTTATTCAGGAAATTCGTAAGGAACTGGAAGCATTGCGTAAAGAGGATTAAATAAAGGAGATTTATGGCTTATCTGGAATATGCAAAAGCATTAAAACTAGGAGAGAAAGAGTACCGAAACGCGGTTTCCGGAGGACATTATCCATATCTTCCGGCATTGGATGAACTGCTGGAATGTGTGGATGTGCAGACAGAGGAAAATCTGGGACTGGTGGACATACCCCTGGATCAGATTGTGGGGACAAAGACTGTGGGGCGGCGGAATGCCTTTGCGGGCAATTTTATGCCTTTGATGTCGGAGAAATCTGAGTTTGCCCTGAAATGGACGAACCTGTACAACTACCAGACAGAGCATGGCGTCAATGACCCGATCATCGCTTATGAATTTATGAACAAATTCTATGTTCTGGAAGGAAATAAGCGGGTCAGTGTCTTTAAGTTTTTAAATGCGTCTTCCATTGAGGGAACGGTAACCCGCATTATCCCTAAGCCCACGGACGAAACGGAAAACAGGATCTACTATGAATTCCTGGATTTCTATAAATTGACTGGGATCAATTATATTTGGTTCAGCAAGGAAGGGAGCTTTGCTAAGCTGACCAAAGCGGTGGGGAAAGGACCGGAAGAAACCTGGACAGAGGAAGATCAAAAAAATTTTTCTTCTATTTTTACAGAGTTTTCAGAATTGTTTGAGAGCAGAGGCGGCAAAAAACTGCCGATTACCACCGGAGACGCGTTTTTGTTTTATCTTACGCTTTATCCTTATGAAGAACTTCTGGAAAAGGGAAGGGTACAGAAGAAAGAGGATTTAGACCGTATCTGGAGTGAGTTTCCGCTCCTGAACAAAAGCCCGGAGGGAGCCCTTGTACTGGAACCGGTGGAAGATACGGAAGGAAATCTTTTTACCAAATTCTTTACCCTTACCAGCAGTAAAAAATTGAAAGTGGCATTTATTCACGAAAGATCCACGGAAGAGTCCAGCTGGACCTACAGTCATGAGTTAGGTCGTATGCATCTGGAGCAGGTATTTGGAGACCGCATTGAGACGGAAAGCCTTTTCCGGGATGCAGAGGATAAGAGCATTACGGAGCTTCTGCAGCAGTCCATCGACGATGGAAATCATATTATTTTCACTACGAATCAGAAGTTTCTGGAAGCCAGTCTGAAGGCGGCGCTGGAACATCCGGAGATCAAAATATTAAATTGCTGCGTCAACCGCCCCTTCAAAGCACTGCGCACCTATTACGGTAGAATGTATGAGGCCAAATTCCTGAGCGGTATGGTAGCCGGAGCGATGTGTGAAAATGACAAGATCGCTTATGTGGCGGATTATCCCATTAATGGAACTTTTGCCAATATCAATGCCTTTGCCAGAGGCGCCCAGATGACAAATCCCCGGGCAAAAATCTATCTGCACTGGACATCCTCTACCAAGGGAAACTTCAGGCAGCTTTTGACGGAGGAGAATATTACGCTGATCTCCGACACGGACATGATTCGTCCGGCAAGTTCCCGCAGAAATTTCGGCCTCTATCAGGAAAAGAATGGGGAAGTTTTTAAATTAGCGACCCCCATCTGGAACTGGGGAAAATTCTATGAGCGGATTGTACGGGATATCTTGCAGGGAACCTGGAATAAAACGGCGGATACCACGGAGCGCAAGGCGGTTAATTACTGGTGGGGAATCTCCAGTAATATTATCGACCTGATTTTCTCACAGAATCTCCCGGCGGGTATCCGTAAATTGACAGAGACTATGTGGGGAGAGATCTATAATGAGAATTTTAATCCATTCAGTGGTGAAATCCCGCTGCAGGGCGGGAAGCTGGTTGGTGTGAAAGATGGTTGTCTGTCGCCGGAGGAGATCATAACCATGGATTGGCTGGTGGAAAATGTGATGGAAGCTTAAATCCTGCAGTCGGAGAAAAATAAATGAAGATACTGTTGATAGGGGATGTTCCCTTGAAATCCCTATGGGATTTTTATGATGAGAGCAAATTAAAAGGCATCGACCTGATATTATCCAGCGGTGATCTGCCGGCCGCATATTTATCGTTCCTGGTGACGTTCGCACCCTGTCCGGTGCTGTATGTGCACGGAAATCATGATGAGCGCTACGCAGAAAAACCCCCGGAAGGATGTATCTGTGTCGAGGATACGATTTATGAATACAATGGTCTTCGTATCCTCGGACTTGGCGGCTCAATGCGCTACCGACCGGGAAAATTCCAGTTTACGGAAAAAGAGATGATGCGACGGGCACGTAAAATGAAAGGCAAGATCCGCCGTAAAAAAGGATTTGATATTCTGCTGACCCATGCCCCGGCCTGTGGCGTGAACGATCAGGAAGATTTGCCTCACCATGGATTTCAGACTTTCGTTATGCTGATGGATAAGTATCAGCCAAAGTATATGATCCATGGACATGTTCATATGAATTATACCTATGGAGCAGAACGTATCACACAGTATCAGAATACAACGGTTATCAATTCCTACGAGAAATATTTATTAGAAATATAGGATGATTTAATCGGCCAGCTGCGCCCACTGATCATAGAGCTGATCCAACTGCTGCGTTATCTGAGCTTTTTCTGTGGTCAGTGCGGTGCATTTTACCAGATCTGTTAATATCTGAATCTCATCCTCTGTTTTTTTCAGGTCATTCTGACGCTTTCGCTGCCTGGCCTGTTCTTCTTTCATGCGCTCCCAGTCTTCTCTGGAGGAAGCAGGGGCGGAACCGGAAACAGATTCTGCAAAGGTGTTCTTCTGTGTCGGAGCATAAATTTTAGTCAATTCTTCATTTTTTTCCAGATAATAATCATAATTCCCGATGTAGTTCACCAACGTCTGATTCTTCAGATCCAGGATCCGGGTTGCGGTCTGGTTAATAAAGTAACGATCGTGGGATACATACATGACGGTGCCGGTATAGCGGCAAAGGGCGCTCTCCAATATCTCTTTCGAGATAATATCCAGATGGTTTGTCGGCTCATCCAGGATCAGAAAGTTTGCCTTGGAAAGCATCAGTTTTGCCAGGGATACGCGTCCGCGTTCTCCGCCGCTCAGGTCTTTAATGCGCTTAAAAACGTCATCACCGGTAAACAGAAATGCGGCCAGTATGTTGCGGATCTCCGTGTTGGTCAGATTCGGATAGGCATCGGATAATTCCTCGAACAATGTTTTTTCCGGGTGCAGGACCTGATGTTCCTGATCATAGTAACCGATATGTACTTTTGAACCCAACGTGATCTTACCTGTATCCGCGTCTGTCAGTGCGTTAATGATTTTCAGAAGCGTAGTCTTTCCTGTCCCGTTGTCCCCGATGATGGCCACTCGTTCCCCGCGGTAAATCTGGAAGTTCAGATCTTGAAAAAGGACTTGATTATAGGATTTAGACAAATGTTCAACGGTAAGGACGTCATTGCCGCTGGTGATCCTGGGTTCCAATGTGAGTCTGATTTCGCTATCCTGATCCATCGGCTTTTCCAGTAGAACCATCTTATCCAGCATCTTTTCACGGCTCTCCGCCCGGCGAATGGATTTTTCCCGGTTAAAAGAGCGCAGTTTTGCAATGACCTCCTGATGATGTTTGATTTCCGCCTGCTGATTCAGATATGCTTTTAACTGAGTCTCTCTGAGTTGCTTTTTCTTCTCTGCGTAGGCGGAGTAATTCCCCAGAAAAGTCATCACATGTCCCTGGTCGATCTCGATCACTTTTGTGACTACTTTGTTCAAAAAGTAGCGGTCATGGGCCACAATGATGACGGTTCCCCGGTAGTTGAGCAGATATGTCTCCAGCCAGGCAATAGAATTTAAATCCAAATGATTTGTGGGTTCATCCAGCAGGATGATATCGGGAGAAGAGAGCAGAAGCTTGCCCAGAGCTACCCTGGTTTTCTGACCGCCGGAAAGGGTATCCACTTGCTTCTCAAAGTCATCTTCTGAAAATCCTAAGCCTTTTAATACTCCTGTGAGCTCACTGCGCCAGGAATAGCCGTCTTTCTGTTCGAACATGGTAAAGATACGGTGATACTGCTCCATGAGTGCGTCAAGCTGCGCTCCGGAGAGATGTTTCATCTTCTGTTCCAGGAAGCGAAGTCTTTCTTCCATCTCAATGACATCTTTTTTCGCGTCCTTGAGTTCCTCGTAGATCGTGGCATGACCGGACAGCATTTTCTGCTGAGCCAGGTATCCCAGGGTTTTTCCCTTTGCTATGATCACTTCTCCTCCATCAGCGGGGAGCTCCCCCATGATGATTTTCAGAAGCGTGGATTTTCCAGCGCCGTTAATTCCCACGATGGCAGCCTTTTCGTGTTCTTCTACATGAAAAGAAGCATGATTTATAATTTCATTAATACCAAATGTTTTGCTGACATTCTGACATGACAGTATCATAGTAAACAAATCTGCGTAAAAAACAACAGAATTTTAATTTTGTCATTCTATTGCTTTTTTTCATAGAGTCGAGTAAACTATTAATGGTCATATTATGGCTGTCATGACAAGGTAACGGGGGAAGAAAAAATGGAAGAGCGGGAAATTTCAAAGGCAGTGGTGAAGCGTCTTCCGCGCTATTATAGATATCTTGGCAACCTTTTGGAAGAAAAAGTAGAAAGAATCTCTTCCAGTGAGCTGAGCAGACTGATGAATGTTACAGCATCGCAGATACGCCAGGATCTGAACAATTTTGGTGGGTTTGGTCAGCAGGGGTATGGATATAATGTAAAGCATCTTTATAAGGAGATTGGAAAGATCCTGGGTCTGGATAAAACATATAGCATGGTCATTATAGGTGCCGGTAATCTGGGACAAGCCCTGGCTAACTATGTCCGGTTCGAGAAGAGAGGTTTTCGTATCATAGGAATCTTTGACGTGAATCCAAGACTTTCCGGCGTATCTGTGAGAAGGATCCCCATCATGATGATTGACGAACTGGGAGAATTTCTGGGTAATAATAAGATTGATATAGCTGCGCTGACATTGCCTGCCAGCGGGGCGGAGGAGGTAGCGCCGATTTTGACAGATCACGGAATCAAAGCAATCTGGAATTTTGCTCACACTGATCTGCATCTTCCGGAAGATATTGTGGTGGAAAATGTACATCTGTCCGAAAGCCTGATGCAGCTTTCCTACAAATTAAATCATATGATATGATGCGAGGTGTTTTGAGTGAAGTATGTTTTAACAGGAAAAGAAATGAAAGATTGCGATACTTTTACAATAGAGGAAATGCAGCTTCCCTCCGTGGTTCTGATGGAGCGTGCCGCTCTTGCGGCAAAGCAGGAGATAGAGGCTGCCTATGGGCCGGAGAGCAGGGTGCTGGTATTATGCGGATCCGGAAACAATGGAGGGGATGGATTTGCTGTTGCGAGACTGCTGCTTCTGGATGGGATAGCAGCAGATATTTATTTTGCGGGAAAAGAAACCTCTCTGACCCCGGAGACGGCACTGCAAAAAAAAATATTTGAAAATTATGGCGGAAAATATTGCAGGAAATCGGATTTCTCTGAATATACTGTATTGGTGGATGCTTTATTTGGCATTGGTCTGTCCAGGCCTATCACGGGGGCATATGCAAAGCTGATCCATCGGATCAATGTCTCCGGCCAGCCGGTCGTGGCATTGGATATGCCATCCGGCATAAGTGCGGATACCGGCGAAGTGCTGGGATGCGGTGTGAAAGCGCAGCAGACCATTACATTTGCATTCATGAAACGGGGGCAGATCCTTTATCCAGGAACAGAATACTGCGGGAAACTGGTGGTAAAAGATATTGGAATCACAGAGCATAGTCTTGCAAATCTGCAGGAACCGGCTTTCACTTATGAAAAAGAGGATCTAAAACTCCTTCCCCAAAGAATACCCCGATCAAACAAGGGAACCTATGGATCGGTCCTGCTGATCGCAGGAGGAGAAAATATGGCAGGCGCTGCCGTTCTGTCCGGAAAGTCTGCTTACCGGACAGGCTGCGGACTGGTTCACATACTGGCAGAAGAAATGAACCGTACCATTTTACAGTCAAATCTTCCGGAAGCGGTGTTTTCCTCCTGGCAGCAGAGAAACGGATTAGAAGTTGCATTATCCCGTGTCCGCGTTGTTGGTGTCGGGCCCGGGCTTGGTACCGGAGAGAAGGCACATAGATTAGTAAAAGAGGTGCTGGAAAGTTGGAACGGACCACTGGTGATGGATGCAGATGCATTGAATATCCTGGCATCGCATCCGGAATATCTTCAGAATTCTTCCGCACAGGTAATCATTACCCCACATCCCGGAGAAATGGCCCGCCTCACAGGATACCGTATTCCAGAGATCCTGGAGAATATAACAGAGGTATGCCGGGAATACGCTGCAAAACACCAGATTATCTGTGTTCTGAAAGATGCCAGAACAATTGTGTCTGACGGAGAGAAATTGTATATCAATACTTCCGGGAATGATGGTATGGCAGTGGGCGGCTCCGGGGATGTACTCACCGGCATCATCTGCAGTCTGCTTGCTCAGGGGATGGAGCCATTTAAAGCTGCCTGCGAAGGCGTCTATCTTCATGGGATGGCGGGAGATGCTGCAGCCGGGAAGCTGGGATGCAGGAGTATGATGTCGTGCGACATTACAGAGTATATTCCGAAAATATTGAACTTTAAAAACTGGGATATTTCCGAAAATATTGAACTTTAAAAACTGGGATATGCAGGAGGAAACAGTATGAAAAAACACAGCAGAGTGTATGCTCAAATTAATCTGGATGCGGTGGAGGAAAACTTTCGGCGTATGAAGGAGAATGTCCGGGAAGGGACGGAGATAATAGCAGTAGTCAAAACAGACGCTTACGGTCATGGAGCGGTTCCTATTGCCAGATTAGTGGAGCATTATGATTATATTTGGGGATTTGCGGTGGCTACCGTGGAGGAAGCTGTAGAATTGCGGACCAACGGCATACATAAACCAATCCTGATCTTGGGCTTTACCTTTCCGGAAGATTACGAGACTGTGGCAATGCAGGAACTTCGACCGGCCGTATTTAAATTATCCATGGCAAAGAAATTATCCCAGGCCGCTCTTCGATGCAAAAAAACGATACGTATCCATCTGGCCCTTGACACTGGTATGAGCCGTATCGGATTCGCGGATACGCCAGATTCTGTTCCGTATATCAGGGAAATTGCCGGGCTGCCCGGACTGGAGGTTGAGGGAATGTTTACCCACTTTGCCAGGGCGGATGAAGCAGACAAATCAAACGCCCGGGAACAATTGAACCGGTATCTGGATTTCACGTCAATGCTGCAGCGAGCCGGAATATCGATTCCGATGAAACATTGTTCCAACAGCGCCGGTATTTTGGAACTTCCTGAAGCAAATCTGGATGCAGTAAGGGCAGGTATTACGATTTATGGGATTTACCCATCGGATGAGATGGATCGGGTTAATGTAAAACTGCAGCCGGTGATGGAATTAAAAAGCCATATTGCATATATTAAAACAGTGAAAGCAGGGGTTGCTGTAAGCTATGGCGGTACCTTTGTCACAAAACGTCAAACGAGGATTGCCACGATTCCGGTGGGCTATGGGGATGGCTATCCCAGAAGTTTGAGCAACCGGGGATATATCCTGATCCATGGAAGAAAGGCCAGGATCCTGGGCAGGGTATGCATGGATCAGTTTATGGTGGACATTACGGATATATCGGCAAAGGAACTGGATGAGGTAACACTACTTGGGAAAGATGAGGGAGCAGAGTTATCAGTGGATTCCCTTGGAACATTATCAGGGCGGTTCCCTTATGAGTTTGTATGTGATATCGGGAAACGGGTGCCCAGAGTCTTTGTAAAGGGTGGCAGAAACATAAATTCTCTGTGAAACAGCCCCCTAGTGAATATACATGAAGAACATGGAAATACTAAAGGTGACAGTCAATAGAACCTTTGTATTGGAGTGTGAATTGTGTGAATATTCGACGTGGAGATATCTATTACGCAGATCTTCGACCGGTGGTGGGATCCGAACAGGGCGGCATCCGTCCTGTACTGATCATACAGAATGATGTGGGAAACCGGCACAGTCCCACAGTGATCTGCGCGGCCATTACATCAAAGATGAAAGCAAAGCTTCCTACTCACGTAGAGATTGAAGCGGGGCGTTATGAGATTGTTAGAGATTCCGTTATCTTACTGGAGCAGCTCAGAACCATCGACAAACGCAGACTGAAGGACAGAGTTTGCCATCTGGATGAGGAAGCCTTAAAACAGGTAAATCGTGCGCTGCAAATCAGTTTGGAATTGCTTACATAGCGCCGCACTCTTGACGAATGAACGAGAAAATGCTATATTTGGTAAAGTTTAAACACATAAGAAAGAGGAGAACGTATGTCAGGACATTCAAAATTTGCAAATATTAAGCATAAAAAGGAAAAAAATGACGCCGCGAAGGGTAAAATTTTTACTATTATCGGACGTGAAATTGCCATCGCCGTGAAGGAAGGCGGGCCGGATCCGGCCAATAATAGTAAATTGCGGGATGTGATCGCGAAAGCGAAATCTAACAATATGCCCAATGATACTATTGACCGCGGTATTAAAAAAGCAGCCGGTGACGTAAACTCGGTAAATTACGAACACGTTACATATGAGGGATATGGCCCCGGCGGAATTGCTATTATCGTAGAGGCGCTTACTGATAACAAAAATCGTACTGCAGCTAATGTAAGAAGCGCATTTACCAAAGGAAGCGGCAGCATCGGAACGCAGGGGTGCGTATCTTACAGCTTTGATCAGAAAGGGCAGATTATCATCGATAAGGAAGAATGTGATCTGGATGCCGATGATCTGATGATGATAGCGTTGGATGCGGGAGCGGAGGATTTCTCAGAAGAGGAAGACAGCTACGAGATCATCACAGATCCTGATGAATTCAGTACCGTTCGACAGGCATTGGAAGAGCAGGGGATTGCTATGGCTTCTGCGGACATTACGATGATTCCTCAGAATTATGTGGAGCTTACAGATGAGAACGCATTGAAACAGCTGAACAGAACGCTGGATCTTTTGGATGAAGATGACGATGTACAGGCGGTATACACAAACCTGGATGAATAAAACTATGAATGCTTAGCTTGCTATGTATAATGCATGGTATCCCGGAGAAACTAAGATAGAATTGGTTTCTTCGGGATTTTGTGTTACATCCGAAAAACAGAAAATGAAAGGCTGGTATAAAATATGGAGGCAAGCAAAGCACAGGAAAACGAAACGAAAGAAAATACAAGAGAAAATATACTGGAATTTGGTCAGTCTGATATGGGAAACAGCATTCATCTCCTGAGTGTGATCGGGGAAATAGAAGGACATGAGTCTCTGCCCAGCAATTCTAAAACCACCAAGTATGAGCATGTACTCCCTCAGCTGGCTTCCATAGAAGAGAACAAATCCATCCGGGGATTGCTTATTTTACTGAATACGGTGGGAGGCGATGTGGAGGCCGGACTGGCCATTGCGGAAATGATCGCCAGCATCAGCAAACCCACAGTATCCCTGGTACTTGGAGGCAGTCATTCCATCGGTGTTCCCATCGCTGTGTCTGCTGATTATTCTTTTATCGTCAAAACAGGCACTATGGTCATCCACCCTGTGCGAATGAGCGGAACCGTCATAGGTGCACCCCAGACCTATGACTATTTCCAGCAGATGCAGAATCGTATCATAAGCTTTATTACAGAACACAGCAGTGCGCCGCAAAAGAGACTGGAAGAACTGATGCTGAATACCGGGATGCTCACAAAAGATCTGGGCACTATTCTGGTGGGCCAGGAAGCCGTCGATGAGGGGCTGATCAATGAAGTGGGCGGTATCAGCCAGGCCATAGCAAAATTGCATAGGCTGTGCGGTGAATGAAGTGGGGCTGTTGTACTAAATGCATGCTTTGCATAATTATGCAATAACACGCTTAGTGCAACAGCCTCACTTATGCCCTGAAAAATTTTTAGTGTACAGAATAAAATATTGTGTTATACTGTTACAGGTAATATTTTGTTTCCATAAAAAGTATAGTAGAAATACAGAGGACATTATCTTGTCGAGGAGGAGTTTATGAGTGTATTGCAATCCATATTCCTTGGGATCGTCCAGGGATTAACCGAGTTTCTTCCGGTGAGCAGTTCCGGACATCTGGCCATTCTCCAGAATATTTTTCATATTGATACGGGGGATAGTATCCTGTTCGATGTTCTGTTACATATCGGTACACTTCTGGTAGTCTTTGTGGTATACTGGAAAGATATCTGGAAACTGATTTTGGAAGCAATTTATATGTTAGGTGACATTTTTTCCAACCTTGGTATTTTTCTTAAAAATCAGAAAACTACAATCGCAGCGCCGTACAAACGTGTGGTACGTACCAATTACCGGAAATTTGTGGTTCTTCTGATCGTCTCCACTATACCTACCGGCATCATAGGATATCTTGGGGAGAAATTGATAAAAAATGCCAGTGCAACTCTTTTGATTCCCGGCATTTGTCTTTTGATCACCGGTGTATTGCTCCTTATTTCAGATCGTGCGGAAAACTGTTATAAGATTCCGAAAGATATCACCTACCGTGAGGGCGCAATTGTGGGTGTAGCGCAGGGATTTGCCACACTTCCTGGCCTGTCGCGCTCCGGAACCACGATTACTGCATGCCTTCTTTGCGGTTTTGACCGGAAATTTGCGGTGAAGTATTCCTTCATCCTTTCCATACCTGCAATTTTGGGCGCCGCGGTACTGGAAATTTCTGAAATCGGTCAGGAAACTATCACCGGAGGTGTTATTGGAACTTACATAGCCGGTATGATAGCAGCGGCCCTGGTGGGATATGTCTGCATTAAAACAATGCTGATCGTAGTGAAGAATAAGAAATTCAAGTACTTTGCCTATTATTGTTTTACGGTGGGAGTGATTTCCGTCATCGGACATTTCGTTCTGTAAGAGCAATATACTAAGTACAAATAGAGAGTGAGAGAACGAATGGCAGCAAAACCAACAAAAAAACCTGCAGCGAAGAAAGCATCAGCGCCAAAAGGCGCTACAAAAAAGGCATCGGCACAAAAGCCAGCCGTGAAGCGTACCGCTGCACCTACCAGAAAGACGGCAGCAAAATCAAAAAAAACAGTGCCGGTCAGAATTGAAGAGCGGACCAACCCGGCTATCTACTATGAGATATTTCTCTGGGTCATGTTGGCAATTTCCATTTTATTATTTATCAGTTTCCTGGGATATGGAGGAAATATTGGAAAAGCGGTCAATCGGTTTTGTTTCGGATGTTTTGGCATTGTAACTTATCTTCTTCCGTTTCTGCTGTTTTTCTTAACCGCATTTATCATTTCAAACAGAAGAAGCCATATTGCAAGAGTAAAGGCTGCCGGCATCGGCGGTCTTTCTCTTGTGGTCTGCGGCATTATGCAGCTTTTGCTGATGGGCAACACGGACAGTTATGCTTTGACAGAATACTTTGAAACAGGAGCTGAATACCATACTGGAGGAGGGTTGATCGGCGGATTTTGGGTCACTTTGTTCTGTCCGACCCTCGGTATTGTGGGAGCTTATATCATGCTTTTCATTATGGCCATCATCTGTGCGGTTCTGATCACCCAGCGTTCCATATTTGCGGATGTGAAACATAGCGGCACAAAGGTTTATCAGTCTGCAAAAGAGGGACAGGCGAGACGAAGAGAACAGGCAAGGCTGCGCCGGGAGGAAGAAGCGAAACAGCCCCAGGTTTATACTTATTCTGCAAGGGAAGCAGTTCCGGTGAATTATTCTGTACTTCCAAAGGAACCGAGGCTGTCTAACCGAGTTGCCGGCGTTACAGAGAATACAGATCTTTCCACTTTGCCTCAAATACGTTCCGATGAGATACAGCAGGTGATGCCCAAGAAGACGGAGCAGACCATCAATGTCCCTGTGATGGATCTTACCATTCAAAGATCCGATGATTCCTATTATCAGACCCTGGAAGAGAAAAAAGCGTCCAGAACCCGAGCGAAGAAGAATATCCCTGAAAAAGTGGAAATTTCAAAGGCAGAAAAAGAAGAATCCTTGAACAATGCTCCATCAGAAGAGGTTCCGAAGCGTTCCGCAAGAAAACCTCGCGCATCGGAGACGGAAATCAAAGAAGGAATCGAGAATGTGGAGCAGGAGATCGAGAAAAATTCCGCTGTAGTGAAACCGGAATATATATTCCCTCCCATGAAACTCTTAAAGCGCCCTACCGGAGCGCAGGCAGGAAGTTCCGATGGCGAGCTCCGTGATACTGCCCAGAAGCTGCAGCAGATACTGCATACTTTTGGCGTAAATGTAAAAGTGACGAATGTAAGCTGTGGTCCCAGCGTTACCAGATATGAGATGATACCGGAGATGGGAGTTAAGGTCAGTAAGATCGTGAATCTGGCGGATGATATTAAGCTGAACCTTGCAGCAGCGGATATTCGTATTGAGGCGCCCATTCCGGGAAAAGCCGCAGTGGGTATTGAAGTGCCGAATAAGGTATCCAGCGGGGTGCTTTTGAGAGAACTTCTGGAATCGGAAGAGTTTCAAAATCACCCCTCGAATCTGGCATATGCAGTAGGTAAAGATATCGCAGGTAAGATCATCATCTCTGATATTGGAAAAATGCCCCATCTACTGATTGCCGGTGCTACCGGTTCCGGTAAATCCGTATTCATTAATACCTTGATCATGAGTATTCTTTATAAGGCGAGCCCGGAAGATGTAAAGATGATCATGATCGATCCGAAAGTAGTGGAACTTAGTGTATATAATGGTATTCCGCATCTGTTTATACCGGTGGTGACCGATCCGAAAAAAGCAGCCGGAGCCCTGAACTGGGGCGTGGCTGAGATGATGCAGCGATATGAAAAATTTGCGGCGGTGGGTGTACGTGATCTGAAGGGATACAATGCAAAGGTAGAAAAACTGAAGGATATTGAGAGCGAAGATAAGCCGGAGAAACTGCCCCAGGTCGTAATCATTGTGGACGAGCTGGCCGATTTGATGATGGTAGCATCCGGAGAAGTAGAGGATGCCATTGTCCGTCTGACGCAGCTGGCCAGAGCCGCTGGTATTCATCTGGTCATTGCTACGCAGCGCCCCTCAGTTGATGTCATTACCGGTCTTATCAAAGCAAATATGCCGTCCAGAATCGCCTTTTCCGTTTCGTCCGGTGTGGATTCAAGAACTATTCTGGACATGAACGGCGCAGAAAAGCTGCTGGGCAACGGCGATATGCTGTTTGCGCCCCAGACCTACAAAAAGCCTGCCCGCATGCAGGGAGCTTTCGTTTCGGATAAAGAAGTGGCTGATGTGGTGGAATTTTTGAAAGACAAAAATACCACCGCTGAGTACAACGCGCAGATGGAGGAACAGATCGCCCAGGTGCAGAAATCTGCTTTGAATGCGGGAGGCGGCGGAAGTGATGTGGACGAACTCTTTGCGGACGCGGGACGTTTTATCATTGAGAAAGATAAGGCATCCATCGGAATGCTGCAGCGCTGGTTTAAAATCGGTTTCAACCGCGCCGCCCGGATCATGGATCAACTATCTGATGCGGAGGTCGTGGGTCCGGAGGAGGGAACAAAGCCAAGAAAGGTTTTGATGTCCATGGAACAATTTGAAAATTATTTAGAAGAAAACTGATCTTAAACCCGTTTTTTGTTGAATTTTACCCAATGATGTTTTATACTAAGTTACATAGACTCCGTTTCCGGAGTTATTTGGAGAGCCGTCGGGGCAGCGAGGTCAGCGGCTCATCAGAAAATGTTGGAGGTATAGTATGTACAAGATTTTGGAAGCAAGAAACCTTGCGGGCAATATCTATGAGATGGTCGTAGAAGCGCCCCGCGTAGCAAAACGTTGTCTCCCCGGTCAATTCATTATCGTAAAACTGGACGAAACAGCCGAGAGAATTCCCCTTACCATTTGTGACTATGACCGTGAAAAGGAAACTATCACTATTGTTTTTCAACCTGTCGGAGCTTCGACACATCGGTATGTAGATCTGAAAGCCGGCGATTCTTTTATGGATTTTGTAGGACCGTTGGGCCAGCCGTCTGATCTGTGTACCGAGCCGCTGGAGGAAGTAAAAAAGAAAAAGATTTTATTTGTAGCGGGCGGTGTCGGCACGGCGCCTGTATATCCCCAGGCGAAATGGCTGCATGAACATGGTATTGAATGTGATGTTATCATCGGAGCAAAAACAAAAGACCTGGTCATTCTGGAAGAGGAAATGAGTAAAGTGGCTAACGTGTATGTGACTACGGATGACGGCTCCTATGGAAGAAGCGGGATGGTTACCAAGGTAATTGACGACCTGATCACCCAGGAGGGGAAGACGTACGATCATTGTGTAGCCATTGGCCCCATGATCATGATGAAATTCTGCTGTCTTACAACGAAGAAATATGATCTGCATACCATTGTGAGTATGAATCCTATCATGGTGGACGGCACTGGTATGTGTGGTGCTTGTCGTCTGACGGTAGGCGATGAAGTGAAATTTGCATGTGTGGACGGCCCGGAGTTTGACGGACATCTGGTGGACTTCGACGCTGCCATGAAGAGAGCGACCATGTACAAGACAGAGGAAGGACGTGCCCTGTTAAAATTCCAGGAAGGCGATACCCATCATGGCGGATGCGGACAATGCGGAGGTGACAAGTAATGGCTGATGTTTTAAAGAAAGTTCCTGCGGCAGAACAGGATCCAAAGGTAAGAGCAACCAATTTCGAAGAAGTGTGTCTTGGGTATAACAAGGAAGAAGCAGTGGAAGAAGCAAATCGCTGTCTTCATTGCAAAAACGCAAAATGTGTGCAGGGATGTCCTGTTAATATTAATATTCCAGATTTCATCGGCGAAGTAAAAACAGGCAATTTTGAAGAAGCCTACAAGATCATTTCGCAGTCCAGCGCACTGCCGGCTATCTGTGGACGCGTATGTCCCCAGGAAACTCAGTGCGAAGGGAAATGTATCCGCGGCATCAAGGGAGAATCCGTTTCTATCGGTAAACTGGAGCGTTTTGTGGCTGACTGGGCCAGAGAGAATGGCATTAAGCCAGAGGCGCCTGCGGAGAGGAATGGCCATAAGATTGCGGTGATCGGCTCTGGTCCTTCCGGGCTAACCTGTGCAGGAGATCTGGCCAAGTTGGGCTATGATGTGACCATTTTTGAGGCACTGCACAAGGCAGGCGGCGTATTGGTTTATGGTATCCCGGAATTCCGTCTCCCCAAGGATAAAGTTGTTGCCAAAGAAGTAGAAAATGTGGAAGCTCTTGGAGTTAAGATTGAGACCAATGTGGTAGTAGGGAAATCGATCACCATCGATGAACTCCTGACAGATGAGGGCTTTGAAGCTGTATTTATCGGTTCGGGCGCCGGCCTTCCGATGTTTATGGGTATTCCGGGAGAACAAGCCAAAGGGGTTTTCTCCGCTAACGAATATCTGACCAGGAACAACCTGATGAAAGCATTTCGTGAAGATTATGATACGCCTATTGCACACGGAAAAAAAGTAGCCGTTGTGGGCGGCGGTAATGTAGCTATGGATGCTGCCAGAACCGCGCTTCGTCTCGGCGCTGAGGTACACATCGTATATCGCCGGAGCGAAGCAGAGCTTCCGGCCCGTGTAGAAGAAGTACATCATGCTAAAGAGGAAGGTATCATTTTTGACTTGCTGACAAATCCCAAGGAGATCCTGGTGGATGAAAATGGCTTTGTAAAGGGAATGACCTGTATCCGCATGGAACTTGGCGAGCCGGATGCTTCTGGAAGAAGACGCCCGGTAGAAATCCCCGGATCAGAGTTCGACCTGGAACTGGATACCGTTATCATGTCCCTTGGAACTTCACCGAACCCGCTGATTTCTTCCACTACTTACGGTTTGGATACGAATAAGAGAAAATGTATCATTGCTGAAGAAGAAACAGGAGCTACATCCAAAGAAGGCGTGTATGCCGGAGGAGACGCAGTGACCGGCGCAGCCACCGTAATTCTGGCTATGGGCGCAGGCAAAACCGCAGCAAAAGGAATTGATGAATTTATAAAAGGCAAAAATCTTTTATGAATATAACGATAGTGGCAGTTGGGAGAATCAAAGAAAAATATCTGTCAGATGCTATCAAGGAGTACAGCAAAAGGCTTAGCCGCTATTGCAAGTTAGACATTGTGGAATTACAAGACGAGCAGACTCCAGACAAGGCTGGGATGGCGATTGAAGACCAGGTCAAGCAAAAAGAAGGGCAGCGGATATTAAAAGCAATTCGGGAAGACTCGTATGTGATCGCCCTTGCATTAGAAGGGAAAAAAATATCTTCTGAAGGATTTGCCCAAAAACTGGATAGCCTTGGTATACAGGGGAGAAGCCATATTACCTTTGTAATCGGCGGTTCTCTCGGACTTGCACAGGAAGTTTTGAAGAGAGCAGATTTTCTGCTCTCTTTTTCCGATATGACTTTCCCCCACCAGCTGATGCGTGTTATTTTACTGGAACAGGTATACCGCAGTTATCGGATCATACATAATGAGCCATATCATAAGTGAAAATTAGTA
>CACYXH010000037.1 GCA_902778245.1 uncultured Lachnospiraceae bacterium
ATGGTTCGTATACAGCACCAGCGTATGTGACGGAACAAAATGGAACGGAGCCTTATACTTCTTCTCCGCCTGGATCTCATCCGTAGAGCAAAGCTGCTTCACTGTCGCCGTATTCAGCCTCATGCCTTCCTCCATCTCGGAAGAAATGATGAGCCTGCGGCCTTTCAGTTCTGCCATCTCTGGCTTTATATTTCTCTTGCAGTTCATGGTCAGTGCTTCCGCAGACAGCTTCCCGGCGTAATCGCCCAGGACTCTGAAGATCGTGTTCCAGAAAGTCGATTTACCGTTGGCACCGCCACCATAGGCAATGATCATGTGCTCCTGATAGACCTTCCCGATCGCCGCCATTCCGACCACCAGCTGCACATAATCGATCAGCTGCTGATCCTTACAGAAGAAAAGCTTCAGAGCATCCAGCCACAGCTGCTTTCCTTCCTCACCCGGAGCACAGGTCGTGATCTTCGTTATCAAGTCTCTAGGATCATGTGGCTGCTCCCCGGTCAGTCCCTTCTTCAGGTCATAGGTGGCAACCGGCGTATTGATCAGGAACTCATTCTTATCCAGGTCATTCACGTCGATACCAATCATCATCGGCTTCGCAGCATTACCGGTGGAAATGATGTATTTGTAATCACGCCTCTTCAGCACGAACTTCAGATAAGTCTCCGCTGCCATGAGCGCATACAGAAGCGGCATCTGATCCGGGGTGACTTCCTTGGCCACAGCTTTCGATCCGTTCTTTACGATCGGTTCCGGTATTCCGGCATCGACCAGAGCCTTTTCCGCATCTTCCTTGTCCTGCTGGGCATCTACCAGCTGCAGGTCAAGAAACTCTTCGATGGCACCGATAGCCAACTGCACATCCTCCACCCAGCGTTCACCGTCATATCTGAGATAATCCGTAGCTGCTGAGAACCTGAGCTCACTGCCGTATTCCTGCACCAGCACCTTCGCCTGCCCGATATCTGAATAGTCCTCCGGCTTCAGGGACGCATCGCTGAAATCAGCATTGTACTGATCCGGCGGCACATACCCATCAGAGGAAGAAATCTTCTTATTGAAGAACCTCACGGCACTGTTCCATATGGTGTTCAGCTCTGCCTCCGGAAGCGGCGGATCACATTTCTCCGCATGCTCCATAAAGGCAAAATGAGCCTTTTCCGTATCGCCGTACCTCTTAAGGATTCTGGACGCGAACCGGCTCATGGTGTTATTGCGGCTCCCCTGAAGGATCGGACCGGAGCTCGTGCCCTCCTGCTTTTCAGGCTCATCAGCCTCCACGACCGGACTGATCTCTTCATCGATCGTCATCCACCCTTCATGCCAGATCACTTCTCCGGTATCCGCGCCGAAAATGAACCTTGCCGCATCCAGCGCATTGTCATCGAAAAACGTGTACTGCTTCTGGATAGCGATCTTCAGGCCGGCGTATACCTTCTCATCTGTAATCTCTTCGATCTGGAAATAAACATGGAACCTCGGTCTCTCGGACTTGCCATCCTTCACCTTCATGTGGTTACGGCTGAACGCTATTGCATAGGAATAATCCCCGAACAGCTCTTCCATCTTCTCCAGCGTGATCCATTCTTCCGGATCCTCGGAGTGATCGTTGTCACAATCCATGACCGCCACATTGGAGCGGATGAAGTTTTCCTTGCTGCGGTAGTTCTTCTTATATTCACCGCACACATGGTCCTTCTTAATGGCTTCCTGCAGCTCCGCCGCGTCCCCTGCTTCCCCGGTTCGGGTACAGGCAGTTCTTCGCATCAGAGACCACATTGGCCGTCTGCAACACTAAGCGCATAAACAAACCTCCTGTAAAAAGTAGTAAAGCCCCTACGGCTTTCCACTCCTTAAAGTTCCCTGGCTCACCACCATTCCGATGAATCACGGAACTTTTTTCATTTTCCGAATCGCTTCCTTTTATATGGTGAAATCGACCTGCACCTTTTTTCGGATTCCATCGGAATCCATCTGCCGCAGGGAACTTTATGTGGTGTACGGGGAAGAGCTCCGGCGATGCGAAAAGAAATTTTCAAAATCATCGGAATAGCGAAAACCCAGGGAACTTTAAGAGGTAGAACGGCAGGAAGCCATTCGGAAAGGAAGGTGCTGCAGATGCAGAAAGAATCCATTGAAAAAACCGCCGGACTCGACGGAACGGACGAAGAACTCATCGATGTTCTGATCGCCATCAGCGTCGTAGCCAAGCGGCTCGCAAAAAAACTACAGAATGAACAGAAGGGAGAAAGCCAACATGAGCAAAATGAGTGAACTCTCCGCCATGATCGACAACCTGATCAGCTGCGGAGAAACCCTGGCAGAGACTGGCAGAGCTTTGAAGGAATTCTATTCCGGAACCGAAGAAGCAGCCCCAGCAAAGCCTGAGAAAAAGACAAAAAAACAGGATCCCGCTCCTGCGGAAGCACCTGCTGAAAAGCAGTATTCCAAGGAAGAAGTCAGAGGAATCCTGGCAAAGAAAGCAAACGAAGCAGAAGGCCGCTTCAAAGCAGATGTCAAAGCGATCGTTCAGAAGTACGGCAACGGAGGCAGCCTTACCAATGTGGATCCGAAGGACTATGCGGCGCTTGTCAGAGAGGTGGAAGGATTAACTGATGCCTAAGCATGCGTATCTTTCCGCCTCCGCAAGCCACAGATGGCTCGCCTGCCCGCCCAGCGCAAAGCTGTGTGCCGGCATCAATGACAGCGGCAGTCCATATGCCCAGCAGGGAACCGATGCACATGCCCTCTGCGAATACAAGATGGAGAAGCTTCTGGGAAGGAATCCTGAAGATCCGACTGAGAACCTGACCTGGTTCGATACGGAGATGGACGACTGTACCGATCAGTATGCAGCCTACGTTGCAGAGCAGATTGAAGAAGCAAAGACACACTGCTCCGACCCGCTGATCCTGATTGAAGAAAAGCTGGACTTCTCCAAGTGGGTACCGGAAGGCTTCGGAACCGGCGACTGCGTGATCATCGCGGACGATGTGCTGCATATCATCGATTTCAAATACGGTGCCGAAGAGAATCCGCAGATGATGTGCTACGCCTTAGGTGCTCTGGATACATATGAATATCTCTACAGCATCCAGACCATCCGCATGACGATCTTCCAGCCCCGCCGGGACAACATCAGTACCTATGAGATCAGCAGAGACGATCTGATGAAATGGGCTGAGGAAATCTTAAAGCCCACAGCAGCTCTGGCCTACAACGGCGAAGGCGAATTCAACGCCGGAGACCACTGCCAGTTCTGCAAAGCAAAGGCAACCTGTCGTAAGCGTGCCGAACATAACCTGGAGCTTGCGCAGTATGACTTCGAGATGCCGCCCAATCTGGATGAAGCAGAAATCGCTGCTATCCTTCCCCGGATCGATGATCTGGTCGCCTGGGCAAATGACATCAAAGAATATGCCCTCCAGCAGGCACTCAGCGGCGTAGAGTATCCCGGCTTCAAAATCGTAGAAGGCAAATCGAACCGCAAATACTCCGATGAGAATGCAGTCGCATCCACGGTGGAAGCGGCAGGCTTCGATCCTTATGAAAAGAAGCTTCTGGGAATCATAGCAATGACTTCTCTTCTCGGCAAGAAGAAGTTCAACGAACTCCTGTCCGGCTTCATCACAAAACCGCAGGGTAAACCGACACTTGTGCCGGAGTCAGACAAAAGACCGGCACTGAACACAGCCAAAGATGATTTTAGCGAAGAATAAGGAGGAAAAAATCATGGCAAACAAAGTAACAATTCCGACAAAGGTAATCACAGGCGTAAATACCAGATGGAGCTATGCAAATGTCTGGGATCCGAAGAGCATCAACGGCGGCGCTCCGAAGTACAGCGTATCGCTCATCATTCCGAAGTCCGATACCGCTACAGTCGCAAAGATCAAGGCGGCCATCCAGGCAGCCTATGAGGAAGGCCAGAGCAAACTGAAAGGCAACGGCAAGTCCGTTCCTGCCCTCTCCGCCATCAAGACTCCCCTCCGCGACGGCGATCTGGAGAGACCGGATGATGAGGCTTACAAAAACGCCTACTTCATCAATGCCAACAGTGCAACGGCTCCCGGCATCGTGGATGCAGACAGACAGCCGATCCTTGAACGCTCCGAAGTCTACTCCGGCGTTTACGGCAGAGCCAGCATCAACCTGTACGCCTTCAACAGCAACGGCAACAAAGGTATCGCCTGCGGTCTGAACAACCTTCAGAAGATTCGCGATGGTGAACCTCTCGGAGGCAAGTCCAGAGCTGAGGATGACTTCGCAACGGCAGACGATGAGGATGATTTCCTTGACTAACAGACAACTAAAGCAGGTGGCGGCAATACCGCCGCTGCCTGCGACAATCTAAAGAAAGAATGAGGTAAATAAATATCATGGAATTTGCAAACAGTGTAGTAAATCTTATCGGTAACATCATATGCTTAGGTCTTCTCGTGACCTTCCTGATCGGACTGATCTACGGGATCAAGTTCATGATCCAGGCTAAGACCCAGAACAAGGAAGAATACGAACGTAAGAAGGCAAAGGATGAGCTTGATTACAAGGAGACAGAGCTCCGTTACAAGAAACTCCTTGAAGATAAACGATAAGATCAGGGGAGGCGGCAGGCACGATCTGCCGCTTTTCTTTTCATGGGAAGGACAACGATGATGAAAGAAATGTCAATCGACTTAGAGACTTACAGCGACGTGAACATTACCAAATGCGGTGCTTACAAGTACGCTGAGTCTGAAGAATTTGAGATACTGCTCTTCGGAGTCTCTGTTGATGGTGGACCCGTCACTGTCTATGACCTTGCCTGCGGCGACACCATTCCGGAAGAGATCCTTGCAGCATTATCTGATGAGAATGTAACCAAGTGGGCCTTCAACGCTTCCTTTGAACGTATCTGTCTCACCAACTGGCTAAAGAAACATCACCTGGAATACTTTACCGGCTACAGCGTCCCGGAGGATCCTGCCGGCCAATATCTGGATCCGGCATCCTGGAAATGCACCATGATCTGGTCAGCCTATATGGGACTGCCGCTCTCGCTGGAAGGTGTCGGTGCCGTCCTGAAGCTGCAGGATCAGAAGCTGAAGGAAGGCAAAGACCTGATCCGCTACTTCTGCAGTCCCTGCAAACCGACCAAAAGTAATGGCGGACGCACCCGAAATCTTCCGGAACATGATCCGGAGAAGTGGTCACTCTTCAAATTCTACAATAAACGCGATGTGGAAGTAGAAATGGCGATACAGAAGCGCCTGTCGAAATATCCTGTTCCGGACTTCATTTGGGATGAATATCATCTCGATCAGGAGATCAACGACAGAGGCATCGCCCTCGATATGGATGTGGTGGAGAACACCATCACCTTTGATGAACGTTCAAAGGCTGCCCTCTCCGAAACAATGCAAGACATCACCGGCGTAGAGAACCCGAACAGCGTGGTTCAAATGAAGGCCTGGCTCTCTGAAAACGGTGTGGAAGCAGAATCCCTCGGAAAGAAAGATGTGGCAAAGCTGATCGATGATACCGACGGCCAGGTAGAAGAAGCCCTCCGGCTCCGCCTGCAACTGGCAAAATCCTCCGTAAAGAAATATCAGGCCATGCAGAATGCTGTCTGCAAAGACGGAAGGGCTCATGGCATGTTCCAGTTCTACGGAGCCAATCGCTCCGGCAGATGGGCAGGCAGACTGATCCAGTTGCAGAACCTTCCGCAAAACCACATGCCGGATCTCGCAGAAGCCAGAGCCATTGTGAAAGCCGGTGATTATGATACCCTGCAGCTTCTCTATGACGATATCCCGGACACGCTGTCACAGCTGATCCGAACAGCCTTCGTGCCCCGTTCAGGATACAAGTTCATTGTCAGCGACTTTTCCGCCATCGAAGCTAGAGTGCTGGCCTACCTTGCCGGTGAGACCTGGCGTTCCAAGGTATTTGCAGAAGGAAAAGATATCTACTGTGCCTCTGCCAGCCAGATGTTCGGCGTTCCGGTCGAAAAGCATGGGATCAACAGTCACCTCCGTCAGAAGGGCAAGATCGCAGAATTGGCTCTCGGTTACGGCGGCAGCGTTGGTGCTCTGAAGTCAATGGGAGCCTTGGAGATGGGACTGTCCGAAGAAGAACTGCAGCCGCTGGTCAACTCCTGGCGGATCTCCAACCCGATGATCACCGCCTTCTGGTGGGACATCGACCGTGCTGTCAAAACTACTATCACGCAACACATCCAGACTGAAGTACGCGGGATCCGCTTCTTCTATAAAAGCGGAATGCTTTTCATCAAGCTCCCCTCAGGTCGCCTGCTCTCCTATGTGAAGCCTCGCATCGGAGAAAACCAGTATGGTGGCGAATCCGTCACCTATGAGGGAGTCGGATCCACAAAAAAGTGGGAACGTATCGAATCCTACGGTCCGAAGTTCGTGGAGAACATCGTCCAGGCCGTCAGCCGTGACATCCTCTGTTACGCCATGAAAACACTCCAGCACTGCTTTATCGTCGGTCACGTTCATGATGAACTGATTATCGAATGCAGCCCTGACGTTGACCTGAATGTGATCTGTAAGCAGATGGGCAGATCTCCGGACTGGATGCCGGACATCCTACTCCGCGCCGACGGCTACGAGACAGATTGGTATCGCAAGGACTAAGCTTTAACTAATTTTTAAAATCCTACACCCTTTTTTAGTCAAGAAGGATCCCAGAAATACAAGCTTTCTGGGATCCTTCTTGACTTCACAACCACTTTTCTTTGACTAATTCCTTGACTAAAAACTGACTTCCTTGACTAAATCTACTGGATAAGGAACCATTCTGCGTGAACTGCACTGCCGCGGACATCCACTATTCCCTCTTTTTTCATTTTTTGGAGAAGGTTTGAGAGTTTCTTATATTGTTTCTCTTCAGTAAGAACATCTGGGAATGCATGCTTAACCGCCTCATAGATGTCTGCCTTCTTTAAAGGCCCATTTCGCAATGCGGATATGATCAGTTCTTTTAATATTTTCTCGTCCAGACCTTTATTTCTTACATACCCAGCTTTATCGCCGACGGCTTCTGCAATTTTATAGGATACATATAATGCCGGATATCGTCCTTCAACCAAGCCGCTCTTCCTAAGTATTTTATAGTCATCCTTAGATATAGTCTTCCTCTTTTGTACCTGATCAAGCAAAAATACTGTCTTCAAATCCAAGCTTCCATTGGAATGGAGCAGTCGCGTATAGTTCTTATCAAGAACCTTCCCGAAAACTGTAACGCTCACTCGGTTCACTACATCCAAATCATACGACGGCAGCGGGAAGCATCTCGCCTTCTGGATATTATAGATCATCGGGATGCCCATGGAATTCGTATCAATCATATACATGTTTACCATTGCATTACAAAGAAAGGCATTCCGATAATAAGGTGGCTTATAGCCCGGCTCCAACGCTTTCTCAATGGTCTCCGGTATAAAGGAACCCTCATTTATAAAAACGAGATGATCCTCAAATTCTTCAACATTGATTTTTCCATGCCGTCTGTAATCTGAATGAGCTATACAGTTGTTGATAATTTCTTTGACGAGATCTGCATCGTATTGCTGAACTTCTTCCGGGAAAAGTGTCTGCTGCTCTGCGATATACCTATACTTTTCATTTCTGATCTTGGCATACACTTTATCCACTGCAAGCAGAAATGGCATATCGAAATGTTCATATGCTTTCACTGTCTTGTCAGCGTTATAGAGCGTCCAGGTAATCCTCGGTGTAAAACCATCAAAATAGAACGCGGATTCCTTCTTTCCAAGAAGAAGGAGCGCTGTTCTCGTAATCTTACCCTTGAAACAAATCCCGGCCTTGTTTAATACTTCAATATCAGAAAGTCCCGACAGTATTTCTTTGGCCTGTCTTCGGTTTTCCTGTTTCTGCGAAAACATTTTTCTCGCATATGCAACCGCTTCAGGATCCAAATCATCTATAGTCGCATCCTTCACAATTTCTTTTGACCAATCCATACCAACCTGACTACGGATTAAATCTACCTTATTCATCGGAAGCGGTACCAGAGATTCATGTTCCCTTGCCCATGCCGCTCCGTTCCACGTCGTTGGAATCCCAGGTATAGCAGGCGGTATCTGGAAAGCCACAATCCGGCACTTCTCCATCGTCAGCTCATAAATATCGAGAAATGTCAGCCTTTCATTTGTACCAGTTGTAATCTCTTTTTTCAAAGATTGAAGATTACCACTCTTACGATAATCTGTTCCCTTGAATTCTCCTTTATTGGTAATGCCAAATATAAGCCAGCCCTCAGACTTGCCTCTGATATTTGCTTCATTTCCAAGCGCGGAGAAATACTTGCCAATATCTTTGAATGAATAGCTGTTGTTTGCCTCTTTGAACTCAACCACCTCTGTTTCAAAGTCCTTCAGCATCTCATGTATTTTCTCTTTTAATTCAGCTTCTGTATATATCAAGGATGATCACCTCCATTCCACAATTATTTCTTCTTATCGTACAAGTCCAGATAATACTCGTTATTAAGGATCTTCACTTCGATGTCTTTGCCTTTGCTTGTCGAAAGTATATTTTTGCTGATAACTGTCCTATCAACCGCTTTGCCATCAGCATTCATTAAACTGCAATCATACATTCTATAGTGCATAATCTCCAGAATGATATTCACGCTAAAACTATTGTGGCGGATAGATAAATAACCGAATATGAGAAAGAAGATTAAAAACTTAACCACCTCATCCCATTGCGTAAAATCGAACGCAAATAATGGAAGAATATACGAAAGCAAAAACTCCGCCGTTATGGTCTTGCTTTCCTTCGCATCTTGTATTGTAAGCGTGTACTTCTCATCATCTGATACATAAAATTTTGTGAAGAGTATAATCGCTGAAATCAGCAATCCCAAAAGGATTCCTGTGATACCGATTATCTCCGTCCATTTGTCGCCGCCACCATCCACCAGACTCTTGATATCAATGAATAAAACGGTAATCCACAATGGCACAAACGACAGGAAGTACATGCTAAAAGAAACAAAAACCGACATTCCCTATCTCCTTCAGCTTACCCAGTCTTTCGATCCGTCAACCTCCACCGGAACTTCTTCCAGGACATCCCACATAGCTTTACCGCAAAGAACCTTTACAAGATTTTCGGCATCAACCTTCTGTGATGTGTCAAACCGCTTATCTTCCGTCAACGGAATCTTGAAATATTTTGCAGCTTTCTCTCGATTTTTCTTTTTTGTTAAAAGCTGTAGCTTTGATTTACTGAAAGCTGCAAAACGTCTTGGATTTTGTCCTGAAGAGGCAGTGCTACGAAACATATCTGGATCAGAAATAATTTTCAGCTCTTCTATCTCATCAATAGCTTCACTGCACTTAAGTTTATAGGCGCGTTCCATATTGAACAGTGTTTCTCCAGACATGTCCAAAAAATAAACTGTCCGGTCATATATGATGACATTCATGGAAGTACGAAGGTTTAAAACCTTATCAGGAATTTCCCAAAACTTGCCTTTATCATGCCAAAACCGATTCTTTAACGTTGTTATCGGTGTATTCATCGATATCAGTTTAATCTGATGTTCTTCATCGTTGCACCTCATGTTCCCGCAAAGGACATATGCCTGAGCTTTCAAACTGAGCGGATCTGCTTCCGTGTCGGAATCTGCTATTCCTTGGAGGAGTGCATCCAAATCAATTTCTATATCGGGATTATCTTCACTGATCCTATAAATTGTTGTGGAATTGCAAGTACCGTCGTACTCACGAATATCCACATACTTATTCAAATTATTCTTCTCTTCGCCGGTATAGCCGAATGAAATGTCTTGAATTAGAACACTCAGTCTTTCAGAAGGTTCTAATTCAATTCTTCTACAATTATATGTCGTACCATGACGTTTTGAATGAGTAAAGCTGAGTAAATGAGCATGCCATTCCTTACAATCAGGCAATGCGCTAAAAATCTCCTTTACCAAATCCAATGACATAAACTCATCTCTCCTTTACGTAGTATTGTCTATTCTATGTTGGCCAAGCTTATCCCAGCTTCTCCTTAAGATCCGCTTCAAACTGCTGTATTTCAACCAAGCATTCGTCCAGACCAGCAAAGATCTCTTCTTTCGACAGTTCCTCTCCAAATGTAATCGTCTTTGTCCTAAACGGTGTTCGCCACTGCCAGTCCTCTTTGCCCATCTTAGCAGGATAAAACTCATTGATCCGATCGCATATGGCTCTGAAATCGTCCGTGATATTCTTACCGCTGATGGCAAACTGAATATAAACGCTCTTCCCTGTCCGGTTAAGAATCTCGTAGAAATAATGATTCTCCGTCTTCCACCCGCTTGGAGCATCTGGAAGATCAGGCAAAATCTCAGTCATTCCATCCGTCGTAAATCGAGTATAGGTACGATTGCATTTTGCCAGGTTTTCATTTACGCCGGATCTGTCTACCGTCCATTCCCGGAGTATTCCCGCAATATCCGTAAGTCGAATGCTGGCATCATCTTCTTCCAGCAGATACGGAAGTACCGCATTACATATTTTGTCGCTCCACTCTGCATGGAACTTCGCCATTCGCGGCCAGTCAGACTCATTGGCAATGCTGACATCCTTCAGGTGATAGCACAGCCATGATGCCTTATATTCATTTGCTCTCTCCCAAGTAAGAGAAACTCCCAATTCCTGCTCTATCTCTTCTTTATGTGCAACCAGTGTATCAAATGCTGCTTTATTCTTCGCGGCATCACTCTTACCCATATAGAAATCAATACGTGCCTGGTCGAAATTCGCAATACAGCTAATATTGAATCCACTAATACCGAAGAAACCTGATACAGTATTTGATGTTCCCGGACTTACATTGCCGAAGGATCCACGGTGGGCATGCTGCTTCTGAATGATCGGAAGCGCATATGTCCAGTACCGTTTCCGAATATCGTATCTGCTGGCCTCCGCAGCCTTCTCGCTTTCTTCATCCTTCAGGAAGAATACAAGATCCATAGGATCTGCATCATACAAAGCGAATAATCTGCGTAGGATAGACATCTTCAGCGCCGTGCTGGTATTTCTCTCAACATAAATATTGTCATCTATTTTCAGCGCACTCCGAAGTCCCTGCTCCGCTTTACTTACATAATTGCTGAGATCCATACTGCCGCTTGTACTGTATGCCAATCCTGCAAGGATAGAACGGTCCTTCTGATGCAGGAACTGCACCACATGTTCAAACATGTCCGCCCAGCTGGATACTGGCTGTTCCACGTTCTGATAACTGTACTTAACAATATCGCGACCGGTCAGATCCACATTCTCATCATCAAGCGTGCATGAATCAAATTCCTTTTCTGCAGGCTTGAATTCTGTAGACGGGAATGACCATATTTTCTTCGCAAGCGCAATCATTTCATCATTGCGCTCTTCCAATTCAGGCAATCCCCACGATTCTTTGTTGGAGATTTTCTGATTCATTTTTAACCCGCTAGCCTTATATCCGCCTTCCTCTGCATCTCTTTTTTCCTGGAATGGTTTATTGCTGAGATTCGGATTATATCCGGTAAGAGTAAGGTTAGCCAATCTATGCAGCCATGTCTCATGAATCTCTGCAGCATTCGCTCCCAAAGATTCTGTCCATGCCGGAGTCAGATGCTGCGGCATAATATGCTCGATCGTATAAACATTGTTGTCCAAATGTGTGTAAACATCTTTGGTCTCGATCGTTCCATAATTCTCAAAGCGTTCAAAGAGATATGCCTTGTATTTGCCGCGCATCAGATAAACCTGCTTCGATGCGAGAGCTTCTGTAAACTCTTCATCATCAGGGAATCTGCCGCTCTCTTTCTTTGACCTCAGTGCATATATGAATTTTGCGACATACTGATCAGCTGTATTGTCATACCTGAGGATTTCCTTGTTCAGATTTAGGAAAATCTTATTCAGTGCGTTGGTGGGCACTTCGCATATATTTCTGCGGAACAGATAGTTCTCCGTAATAAGGAAAATCTGAAGAACATCATCTACTGTAAGTTTCCCATCTTGGTTAAGACGCAATACCTCCATAAGGAACGGTCTGGTGACAACGATCTCCAACCGCATCATACGATAGAGACAGTCATCCAGCTTCTGTTCTTTAAGTCCACTCTTACAGATGAGCAGCTTCTCATAGAATCTGGCGTATCTCAGTATATCTGTCAGGAGAGTATCTATCGGTAGCCTTGCATTTTCAGCATATTCTTTGAATGCACGATAGACATTACTGATGGTAGGCGTGATCTGCTGCTTAACACTCAAATAATCACGGATAAATCCGCTGACATCCTTGTCTGTACATTTTTCAATCTTTGCCCAGTAATTATCGTAATATTTATTTTGATCCTTCGGCGGAAGACCCATCAGAATGTAATTTCGGATCTTATCGCCTTCAGTCAATGCAAGACCTGTCGAATTCAGGCTTTCAAAAATCAACTGTGCATTATCACCCTGGTCAAGCGTAATACTTATGATTTCAAGTTTCCCTATGGCTGCATACAAGTCATCGACAGATACTTCTTCTCTAAGAAGCATGTTGCAGAAAAACTTATAGTTCAGTGTGAGATTGGATGACTGATCATAATCTTCCTCATCCCCAAAGAGCTTGCCCAAAGCCTCTCTATCGCTCTTAACCGGGCGAAGCTTGATCCGATCATCTTCCTTGGCCCATTTGGAGATGAGAAATCGCTCATTGATTTGTTCATCCAGCTGGGGCTCCTCAGCTGTGATCTTTTTCTGTTGAATCAGATTACGGATTGCCAGAAGCAATAATGTTACTGTTGTCAGGCGCTGCTGTCCATCTATGATGTGGTATTCAGTCGTGGCTCCACTGCCAATAACCGAAGACACAATACTACCGAAGAAATGACTGTCTCTCTTATCAAAAACAATCTTCTTCAGATCTTCATAAAGCTGGCGGCAGTTATCTTCTTTCCAGTCATATTTTCTTTGATATACAGGAATGACGTATCTTTTACTGGCGCCATCCATATATTCCATCATTTTTGCTTCTGAGCCCTTCATACAGCAGCCCTCCTACTTATCGTCGTTTTTCTTTGACCCATACGGAGCAGGGTCCTCTGCAACCATCATCAGCGGAGTCTCTTTTGCCGAAAAATCATACCTTACAACTTTATGCTCTTCCGGAGCCTCCTGTGGATCTGCTTCAAATGTTCTGTTGCCAATACCAAAGTATTTCTCAAAGAAAGCCTTCAGTTTATCAATAATTGTCTGCTTCTTCTGGGCACGGTTACCACCGCCGAAACGGCTGACCGGCGGCATAATCTTATCAATATCTGTACCGACAGTCTTAACCTCACCTTCACGGAAAGCATTTTCTATAAACTTACGTGTCTCTTCCGGCTTCAGTTTTTCTTCCTTGATGATCTGGTTCAAATCACTTTCACGCTGTTCATAAACGTATTCATTCCAGCCGTTCATGACATCATCAACTTCATTGATGCCGGCAATAAATGCCTCGATGAGCTGCTTTTTACTACGAAGCTCCGGACTGGCATCGATAGCCTTCCTGATCGTAATGAGGACTTCCTTGTCCTCCAAATGGCTGTCGTGGTATTTCTTCACCAGCATCAGAATATAGTCGATATTGATCTCAATCTGCTTGATCAGCTCAATCTCAAATACAATATCGTCAATAATATCCGTACTTTCTCCGTTCTCACGCTTGTGCTTCCATTCATCCCGGAGATCCTGATACTTTCCAAGATAATCCTGCAGATCTCTCTCTGAAATAATTTCTTTCCCAGCAAAATCATCAAAAGAAACCAACAGATTTCTCATGCGAAGGATAGCTCCAAACAGAGCAATGAAATCTTTTTGATTCTGCTCACCAATAATCTGTGGCTCTGCAACAGGGAACTTCGTTGTCAGTTCCTCTATCATGTCTGCATAGCCAGGCATCTGCTTTCCATCGACAGATTCATATCCGTAATAATAATCTTTGAAACTCTGCATCAGGACAATGCCGCCGGCATTCTTATCTCCAAAGAGCGATATAGCAGCATCCACCCTCTTCTGCAGATTGCGGAAGCATACTATGTTACCAAATGTCTTGACGCTGTTCAGGATTCTATTGGTACGGCTGAATGCCTGGATCAGACCGTGCATCTTCAGATTCTTATCAACCCACAATGTGTTGAGCGTAGTGGCATCAAAGCCGGTCAAGAACATATTGACCACGATCAGCAGATCCAGCTCCTTGTTCTTCATGCGAAGAGATACATCTTTATAATAGTTCTGGAACTTATCACTGGAAGTATCATAATTGGTGTGGAACATCAGGTTATAATCCTGAATAGCAGAATCAAGGAAATCACGGGCGGTCTGATCAAGTGCCGATGTATCCTCTGAGTTTTCCTCATCCAGAAGTCCGTCAATTTCTTCCTCATTCGCAGCATAGCTGTAAATAACCGCCATCTTCAGCTGCTTAGTCGGATCCTTTTTCATGATCTTCCGGAATTCGTCATAATACATCTTCGCCATCGGAACCGAAGCCACAGCAAAAATGGAATTGAAGCCGCTTAGTCTCTGCTTCTGCTTGATCTCTTCAACTTTTCCACGGTCTGCGGATGCAACCTCAGATATATTCGTCAGTGCATTAAATACATAGGTCTTATCACCACGATAGGTCTTCTGATCGAAATGATCGAGAATATAGTTCGCAACAAGGTTGATTCTTTCAGGTGCCTCAAATGCCTTCTTCCTGTCGATATCCCATACCTGTTCATCGTCAATATCAGCATCCGTATCCATCGTTTTAATATAATCAACCCGGAACGGAAGAACATTTTTATCATTGATAGCATCCACGATCGTATATGAATGCAGCTGATCACCAAATGTTTGCTCAGTAGTAGCATAGTGTGGGTTCTTCACACTGCTTCCAGCATTTGCGGGGAAGATTGGTGTCCCGGTAAACCCAAACATATAATACTTTTTGAAGTACCTGACGATTGCAGCATGCATATCTCCAAACTGACTACGATGGCATTCGTCAAAAATTATGACGATGCGCTTGTTATATACATCATGCTCCTTATTCTTCTTAATAAAGGATGTCAGCTTTTGGATTGTGGTAATAATGATATGTGACTTGGTATCAGACAGCTGCCGTTGCAGGATTGCTGTAGACGTATTGCTGTTCGCAGCCCCTTTCTCAAAGCGATCGTATTCCTTCATCGTCTGATAGTCCAGATCCTTACGGTCAACGACAAAGAGCACTTTATCGATGTATGGCAACAATGATGCTATTCTTGCTGTCTTGAAAGATGTGAGCGTCTTTCCAGAGCCCGTCGTATGCCAGATATAACCACCGGCAGCGATATCTCCATACTTCCTGTAATTATGAGCTATCTCAATTCTGTTAATAATGCGCTCTGTAGCTGTAATCTGGTATGGACGCATAACCATCAGCATATTCTCAGAAGTAAAAATACAATACTTCGTAAGAATGTTAAGGATTGTATGCTTAGCAAAAAAAGTCTTTGTAAAGTCGATCAGATCTGGAATAATACGATTATTGGCATCCGCCCAGAAGGATGTAAATTCAAAGCTGTTACTTGTCTTCTCTTTCTTTGTCTTTCCAGAATTTGCATCCTTGATGGCATTAAAACGGGTACTGTTAGAGTAGTACTTCGTATTCGTTCCATTGGAAATGACAAATATCTGTACATACTCAAACAGACCGCTGCCAGCCCAGAAAGAATCTCTCTGATAGCGGTTAATTTGATTAAATGCCTCACGAATCGCAACACCACGTCTCTTCAGCTCTATGTGTACAAGCGGAAGTCCATTGACAAGAATCGTCACATCGTATCGGTTATCGTGCTTTGCTCCCTGATCCGTTCCAATAACATACTGATTGATGACCTGAAGCCGGTTGTTATGAATATTTGTCTTGTCAATCAAGGTGATGTTCTTTGTCATCGAATCATCACGTTTAAGGACCTGAACATAATCCTCTTGGATCTTCCGTGTTTTCTCGACTATATGCTCATTAGGGTTTGCAATGGAATCGGCGAAAAACCGTTTCCACTCATCATCACTGAACTTATAATCATTTAACTCTTCCAGTCGTTCTCTAAGATTTGCAATGAGCTCAGCTTCCGTGTGAATTGGAAGATATGTGTATCCCTGTTCACACAGGATATGAATAAACTCTTTCTCTAAATCTGCTTCGCTTTGATATGCATCTGAGCGTTGAGAGAGCGGCTGGTATTCTGTTATAACTGTATTTTCACTTGTTTGAGCCACAATATTAAAGTATGGCATAAGCTCACTCCCCTCGTTTATTGATCTGTTCTATCAAAAGATAGCAATTTATCTCGGTAATATGAATACTGCAGCTGGCGAGCCTCAATTTCTGCAGGCAACCCAGAGGAAATATCATTACAAAGATTATAGAAATTATCCAAGATAGATACGATTCTATCCTGTTCCTCCCTTGATGGAATAGGTATCAATGCTCTTCCAAGGCCATCAGCAGAAATCGCGCATATTTTCCCTTCAGATACGTACCTCTTAATTTGCTGGTGATACATATTTGTCCTCAGATAATATGAAATGTATTTCGGATTTTGATCATGCTTAAATGTATAGCAGGCATCGTGAACCACTACATCTTCATCGCCAAACCACGCAACCCCTACACCTATATCATCTTTATTTTCACCAGCTCCGACTATAACAACATCTCCCTTATGTGCAAATCGAAGTTTTGCTGCCAGTTCTGGGCTAATGAAGGACTTTGCTTTATCTGCAGCAACCCCATAATAAGTATACAATTCTCCATAGTGGATACACTGCGTTCCGGTTTCCGTCGCATCAGCATGCACAAAACGTTTTCCACGTGTCAATGTACCTATACTTCCAAGAGGAACCAAAGCAGAATTCGTTCGTTCTGCAAATGATTGCATTTCATCAATGGAACCCCCGTAAAAAGAATCTAAGTAAAACTGATATTGATCTTTTCTCGCTGTAAGCTCCGCTGTAAGCTCCGCTGTAAGCTCCGCTGTAAGCTCCGTGAAATTGTCCAATATCTGTACAATTTCACGTTGCACCTCAAGAGGTGGAACGGGAATCTCTATCTTTCCCATAAGTTTTTTTGAAACATTGTATCTTGTCACTCCACTTGCTGTCCTACTTATTTTCCTCCGCATTTCAAAAGATCTAAACAGATGTTTTGAAAAATCTGGGAGCATTATATCCAAGTTATCGAAACGGAATACAAAGCAGAAGCTATTCAGATACAGTTTTTCATCTGTTCTAGTCGTTAGTACAGATGACATACCACACTCATCTGGCGTCTCGGATGAGCCTGTAAAAATAACGTCCCCATATTCTAGCGTTCGCTGTTTTTCACCTTCTTGAATTCTGACCTTATCATCCACTTCTAAATTCAGTGATGGGTTAGCATAAACATTCTTATAGGTGATAAACTTTGCATTCCCATTATTAAAGTCTTCTTTGGATTTTCCAGTAATCCCACCATAAAAAGATCCTAGGTCATCCAAAGACATATACTGAACGCCATTGGGGCACAGGTCACTTATTAGTGTTTGCAGCCTATTCATTCTTTCCCTCCGAATATGCTTGCTTAATGGACTCTCCCTTTTCTGTTTTCCATGCTACCCATCCATTTGTGCTGGTTCCGGTAACAAAGTTTGCTGCAGTTGAAGGACTTTTAAACAAGACATCTTTAATAACTGTCTTATCCTTAACAGATCCTTCTCGTTGTTTTTCCACAGATGCCGCCCCTCTAAACTTCTCGCTTTGCCCAACATGTCCTGAAACTCGACTGCCCTTTTTTACTGTTACTTCTTTCGTGTCTGTATTAAAGGTTGCTATTGCATCAATGTCATTTTTCTTACTCTTTAAATAAATTTTTACATTCATGATTCAATCTCCTTTATCACTTTATTGATTGCATCTCTGAGAACCTGTTCTCGTTCGACAATTTCTCCTATTTTCTTGTTTAGTTCATCTATGTTGATAGCTTCACGTGTATCTTCAACATCAACGTATGTAGCTACAGACAAATTGTAATTCTGATCTGCAATTTCTTCGTAGGAAGCAAGATGGGAAAAATACTTCTTTTCCTCACGGGAAGCGAAGGTGTTTACAATTGTGTTGATGTTATCCTGTGTAAGCTTATTGTTGTTTGTGACTTTAATGCATTCATTGCTTGCATCAATAAAAAGCACTTTATTATCCTTTTTCCCTTTCTTCATAACCATTATGCAAGTGGCAATGGCTGTTCCAAAGAAAAGGTTACTTGGCAATTGAATCACGCAGTCGATATAATTATTATCAATCAAATACTTCCGTATCTTCTGCTCTGCTCCACCCCTATACATAATACCCGGGAAACAAACAATTGCTGCTGTCCCGTTGGGAGCAAGCCATGATAAAGCGTGCATAATAAACGCCATATCCGCCTTGCTTTTAGGTGCAAGGACTCCTGCAGGTGAGAATCGCGGATCATTGATAAGTAACGGATTGTCATCTCCAGCCCATTTTATTGAATAGGGCGGATTTGAAACAATCAGTTCGAACGGCTCATCATCCCAGTGCTGTGGATTGATCAAGGTATCTTCACAAGCCACATCAAACTTATCAAACCCAACATCGTGAAGGAACATATTGATACGACAAAGGTTATACGTCGTAATGTTAATTTCCTGACCAAAGAATCCGATTGTAACCGCATCTTTCCCTAACACCTTTTCTGCTTTTAGCAGCAATGATCCCGATCCACAGGCAGGATCATAGACCTTGTTGATAGTCTTCTTCCCCACCGTTCCAAGGCGTGTTAAAAGCTCAGAGACATCTGCAGGTGTAAAGAACTCACCACCAGATTTTCCTGCGTTAGAGGCATACATAGTCATAAGATACTCATAGGCATCACCAAACGCATCAATATCGTGATTTTTCACAGATCCCAAATTCATGGCAGCAATACCATCGAGCAGTTTTGCAAGACGCTCATTTCTCTTTGCTACGGTACTGCCTAACTTATTACTGTTTACATCATAATCATCAAACAGCCCTGCAAAACTGTTTTCGGACTGGCTTCCCTTTGCCGATTCTTCAATGTTCCGGAAAACGCGCTCTAAGGTTTCGTTGAGGTTAGGATCCTGAGATGCTTTTGCACGCACATTACAGAACAGTTCACTCGGAAGAATGAAAAATCCTTTTTCCTCTACAAGACCTTCTCTGGCCTCCTCCGCCTCATCATCTGACATCCTTGCATAGTCAAAGCCATCATTTCCGGCCTCAATCTCGCCTGCATTAATGTAAGCGGTAAGATTCTCAGAAATATACCTGTAGAACATGGTGCCAAGAACATAATTCTTGAAATCCCATCCATCAACAGCTCCCCGAAGTTCATCGGCAATTGCCCATATGGCGCGATGGACTTCTTCTCTTTCTTTTTCCTTTTTGCTGTCTACTGCCATTTTTCATTCCTCCGTATTGTTTTTGTCTGCGTCAGCGCTCTGCCCGCTCTCGACCCAGGCATCGACCTCAGACACCCGGAATTTATACTGCCTCCCTACCTTGTGATAAGGGATCGTATCTTTTTTGATCCAGGCACGAATAGTGTCTTTACTGACTCCTAAGTGCTCGGATATTTCAACAAGGCTATACCACCGCTCTACATCATTTATTGTATTGTTTCCCATGTCCGATAAAACTCCCTCCTGAAATTACGCATCTCTGTGTCGCCTGGTTAATGCATCGTAATACTTTTTTATTCTCTGGAATGCCTGCCAGACATCATCATCCCGTGTTTTCAAGACTTCTATCAATGGTTGATACTGATCAGGTTCCTTTGCTACCAAAGATAAATCCACTTTATATTCATGCCCGAAACAGACCAGATTATGATCACTGTCACGGACAAATCCATCTACATTATGCGTCTTTTCATATTTTGGAAGATTCTCTACATCCTGTCTCAATAGCCGTCTGGCAAGTATCTTCTGCCTCTTTTCACTGGCATCATAATAGTCTTCTCCAAAGATACCGGCCGTCATAAACATCGGATAATTCAATGCATCTTCAAACACTGCAAAACACAATAATCCTGGCGTATCGACCTCTTTCAAAATCAAAGAAAAGATGATATTGCTCGGCTCCATGATTGGAGATTTTATAGGTTGCCATTCAGCATCCTTCTCCACAAGATAACTTGCAATCAGGTCCGTATCCTCAACCTGATAATCCAGCTCTCCATATCCGTTTTGCAAAAAAGCTATGAAAGCATCCTCATCCGATCGCCCCTTAAATATTTCGTTCAGATAAGGGATAAAGTAGGTTGATTCAACTTTATCCTTTGAATATTCACAGAGCATGCCAAATGCATTGCCGCCCTCAAATTCGCCTTCTGGGACATTCCAAAGTGTCTTCCCGAATTCGATCATCTCTTCTGGTTCAGCATAATAGTTATATTCCGCAAATAAGTACTCTTGAAAGCCGGGATCCACATAAAGGATCTTATATTCTTCCTCATACATCATGCAGGCAGTCGCACAGGCATCGTGCACAAAGTTCTTCATTGTCATAACCTTTGGGTTTGAAACCTCTGCCTTTGACTTCAGCCTGTTAAAATACCCTTCAAAAGTTGCCTGATCAAACTCATGCACACGGTCAAGATACGTTATCGCGCAGAACTCTCGAAACACTTTTGTGAATTCTTCTGAATCTTTAGCGCTGTGATAGATCCGGCTATATGCTTCCTTCTCCTGATCATGTACCGTCACCAGCGTGTCATATGCCGTTCTATAAAACAAATATTGCTTACCATAGAAGGTTTTATCAATTGGATAGCGCATGATGATGAATGTCAGAAGCATTGGATTGGTGGCAAACACCTGATGTTTCTTAAGAAAATCTCCATCAACATACTGCGAAATCTCATCTCTGAGATCTTTATCCTCCGGATCCGGAAGAAGATTGGTGATCAGCGCATTTGCTTGTTCTTTGTCAAATGGCTGAAGATACAGCTTCGAGAATCCCCGAATAGAGCGCATCATGTCACATTCTCTGGAAGCCATCACATACTGATTAAAAGGATAACGATCCACCAACTCAGACAGTTGCGTCTGAAACGCCTTCGCATCGGACAGATCTATCTCATCAGCAGCATCCAACAATATCTGGCACTTACCCGACTCAAGAAGATCTCTGGCCTTCTTCTCCGTGAAATCATCATCAAACCGTTTTACAGCCTTCACAATATAATCTGTGACCAGATCATTATTCTCACTGAAATTGCGAAGCTCTATGAGAACCGGCAAAACACCTGTCCGCTCGTGCTCTCTGATTGATTTCACAAAGAGACGTTGCAGCAACATAGATTTACCCATCCCGCCGTTAGCCACAAGGACCGTTTTCTTTGAATACTCTCCGATATTTTCGAGTGAAGCCTTTTCAATCAAGGTCTCCATCGACCTGCTGCTTCGGGAACGTCTTCCTTCATTGGTATTTGCACGGCTGCTGAGTCTGTTGCATACATATATGTCTTCCAGTACACGCTCTTCATCTTCAGAGAAGGGCATTTTTATTTTGCTGAACTTATCCAAAGCTCTCTCAGCATACTTCGGAAAAGTCGTGATGAATGTGTCAGGCTTGTAAAAATCCTTCGCGATGTCGTTAGCATTTCCATCACCTTCTGCTATTGCGTGAAACTGTTTCGCAAGTGCAAATGCAAGAAGCCTCTTATCAGGCGTATCGCCTTCATTTATTGGGATATGAAAACGGATCATCACCTGCCCCAGCGTGCTGTCGTTTAAACTACCAGCCAGCTGATCGATGAACTGATCCTCCTGAAATTTGGTTGCGACAATACTCCATAGATTTCCATCCGGCGTTCTGGAACCGTCGAACCATTTACCATATGTACTATTTGATGTGGGCAGCCAACACCAATCATCTTCCCTCAAGGCTGCTTTCAATATGAATTCCGGTATCTTCTCTTTGGACTTGTGTCCGACGATTGCCCCGGCGGACCTGCCCATATATAGATTCGCGAAAAAATCGTTGTACTTCAAGCTTCAGTCCTCATTTCTCTCGTGTTTTCAGCCTGTACGAATTGTCCGAAACATGTCCGTGATTGTCCCCATTATGTCCGGTTCCGTGTCGGTGAAGCAGAAAACCGTCTGATCTATCATAAGAGCATAAGGCAGTAATACACGGTGTACCGAAAAAGCTCAGTTCTGACCTCATGCTGATTTTGAGTTAATTTTACTTATTCATAGTTATTCATACTCAATTATACAGCAAGTTGCACAATCTGACAAGCCCTTTTCAGGGCAAATGTATACAATGTATCACCCTTGCCCATCAGAAAGTGAGCTGACCCTGATCAAGTCAGTGCCCGAAAACCAACTGGTGGGAGCAACACGTAACTCGGTCCAGTCTATAGGGCAACTGGCCATTCAGACAAATAGGAGGATTCCTATGAATGGCCGATTGAAGACACAACTTAACACACGCCATACAGCGGATATGGCGAAAATCACAATTGAATATTGCAGTAGCTATGATAGCTACAACGGCGAAGAGGTAACCGAAGGCAAGGTTCTCGCACCGGTACTGATCTCGGACGCAGAATTCCAGAGCAACAACACGATCATTCCGGAGAACCTGAGAACCTGGAAGCACTACGGTGTTCCGTTCAGAGTCGGATTCATGGTGGTGGACGAAGCAGATTTCAACAAGATGCTCTCCCTCTACTACTCCGGCATCAACGACTATTTTGATGAACATCCGGAGCTCCGTCCCGGCAGATGCGTTCTCGGATGGGATAACGAAGGCTTTCCGATCCTCTGCAGCAAGGAGAACCGCTGCAAGGGCTGTCCCAGACGTGCAGAGCACCTTCCGCGCTTCAAGAGCCGTGAGGACTTCATCCAGTTCACATCCTTCCAGGATACCCACGAAGACGATGACGGCAACACTGTCGGTCTCGACATTGCAGATCCCAGCGTGAACGTTGAGGAAGAAGCGATTCTCGAAACACTCTTTACGGAGCTGGTGGAATACCTGGGCAAAATCAGCCCTCGTTATGCCAAGATCGTCACCCTGGGCAGGCAGGACTACTCGAAAGAACAGATCATTGCTGAGCTCGGTCTGAAGCCGTCCCGTGGCTATCAGGAAATCAACGTAGCGAAAGAACTGACGAAGAAGTTTCTCGAACTGTAAGACGCACGAATGGCGCTGTCGGATCCGTTCCGATAGCGCCACTCTTTTATCTTCTGACCGGCTTACGCCCATTGAGCTGGAACCGGTCATGGCTCTTAATGCTTTTTACCGCTTGTCGCAGACTGGTCGCCCTTCCATGCTGATGGTAAGGGCACGAAGCAAAATGCGAATGAAAGATGATAACTGTTCCCGGCTCCGGATAGCCCGGACTGTGCAAACTCCAGTAGTGACCGGTATTATTGGATTTGATGGTTACATCGTAGATGTCCTTGTAGATGACGGTAAAATAATTTGAGTCCAGAGAAGCCAGTTCATTTGCATCAAACATAGGCGATCACCTTCCTTCCGCCACATACATAGCCTCCCTCTCTGCCACAATCTGCTGACGGATCTTCTGCTTCTCAGCGTCAAATCTCTTCTGGAGCAGAGCCATCTCTCTATCAAGGAATTCCTTCTCCCTGCTCTCCGTCTCGGCTCTCATGGTGTCCGGCGTGATGATAAGCTTTCCGTTCTCGCATTTTACAAGCACTGCCTCGCCGATCTGGAAGCCCAGCTCTTCCAGCCACCGTCCCTGAAGTCTGAGCTGCGGAGACGGATTACTTCCATAGTTCCAAATGCTGCTAATCTTAAGCGATCTGTATTCTTTTTTCTTTGCCATTCTGAGGTCCTCCTTTTTCATTGATTGTCATATACTGTTTTTTGTCGGGATATGGTCGCATGTCCCTTAATTCGTATTATAGGACATAGTCGCATGTCCGTCAAGAAAAATGTATGGTCGCATGTCCAAAAATGTGTTATACTCATTTTGTGTAAAAATCCATCCTCAAGGAGAATAAGAACATGGCAGAGAAAAAGGACAGCCGCCACAGAACTCTCACAGAGGCTCGTAAGGCAGCTAATAAGCGCTATATTGATAAATTCGTAGAGGTGAAGGTCAGAATGACTCCTGAGCACCGTACAGAGGTTCAGCAGCATGCTCAGGACATGGATGAAAGCACCACCGCCTTCATTAACAGAGCGATTGACGAAACAATGGAGCGTGACAAGAAAGCAAAAAAGAAATGACGACAATCGAAGCTACAATGAACAAGGCAGCCGGGATCTGATTCCTGACTGCCTTTTCTTTTTAAATCATCTGAAAATGTATGAACGCATCCTTGATGGCTTTTCTCTTATCCTCCGGACACTGAGGAACTCTGTTCCCCTCCGTCTTCGGAAGATTATAATTGATCCT